>VAYF01000181.1 GCA_005883885.1 Actinomycetota bacterium
GGACGCGCCCCAGCATTCGCCGGGCGTCGGGGTCGGGCTGACGCTCGTCCGGCGGTTCGCGGAGCTTCATGGTGGCCGGGCGTGGGTCGAGGAGCGCGCCGGCGGCGGCGCTTCGTTCCGGGTGTTCCTCCCGGCACAGCCCGATGGGTCAGTGAGGCGCTAGACGGCCTCCCAGGCCGCGACGACGGGATGGTCGACGGCCGCCGGCCCCACCTGCGCGGCCCCCCCCGGCGAACCGAGCCCCGAGACCGAATCGTTGAACCATTCGGCGTTGATCGGCGTGAACTGCTTCCACTCGCCAGGGACGTCGTCCTCGTAGAAGATCGCGGTCACGGGGCACACGGGCTCGCATGCGCCGCAGTCGACGCACTCATCCGGCTGGATGTACAGCATGCGCGGGCCTTCGTAGATGCAGTCGACCGGGCACTCGTCGACGCAGGCGCGGTCCTTCACGTCGATGCACGGCTCGCAGATCGTGTAGGTCATCGCCTTCCCCTTTTCACCTGTTTCTACGGTGTGGACCGGTGAAATCCTACCGCGTGGAGCGGGTGAGCCGAACGACCGGAAGGCAGGATCGCCCGGGGCTCGTGTCAACCGTTGGGGGCCAGCGCCTCCAGCGTGGTGAGCGCGCTGCGCGCGAGGGTCGAGCCGGGCACCACGACCGGGTAGACGACCACCAGGTCGGCGCCCGCCGAACGGTATTCCTCGAGGCGAGCGCGGGCGTCGGCGGGGTCGCCGATCGCGGCGACCCCGCGGATGAAGGCCTCCGGGACGTCGGCGGGGCGGGCCGCCGCGTGCGCCGCGGCGGCCCGCCCCGCCCCCTCCCCCAGGCCCATCCGCGCGAACTGGCGCGCGTAGGCCGGGTAGCTCGCGTACTGGGCGGCGGCGGCGCTCACCGCGAGCCAGGCGGCCTCGGCGTCTGCGTGCACGCACGCGCGCACGTAGACGCCGACGGTGACCTCGCCGGGGTCGCGGCCGGCCTCGGCCGCGCCCCCGGCGAGCTCCTGCCGGGCGTGAGCCACGCGTTCCGGCGTGCACCAGTTGAGGAGCACCCCGTCGGCGATCGCTCCCGCGAGACGCATCGCCTTCGGACCGAGGGCCGCGATCCAGATCGGGGGCGGCCGTTCGGGGACGAGGGCGAGCCGGAACGGCTCGCCCTCGGGCGTCACGGCCGGCTCACCGGCGAACGCCCCGCGGAGCATCGCGACGGTCGCCCGAAGTCCATCGAGGGCGCCGTGGACCGCCGGGCCGGTCCCGAGGCCCAGGATCAGCCTTCCGTTCGACCGCTCCTGGACCGTCGCGCCGGCCTCCGCGAGCAGTCGCGGCGAGCGCGCGGGGAGGGGCAGGACGCCGCTGCCGAGCAGGAGCTCACCGGTTTCCCCGGCGATCCCGGTGAGCGCCGCGAGGACATCGCGCGAACCAACCTCCGGCATGAACATCGCGCGATACGCGAGCGACTCGCCGATCCGAGCGAGGCCGGCCAGGTGACCCCACTTGTAGGGATCGCGGAGCGCGAACGCGGTGCCGGTGGTCCGGGCGATGGCCGCCATATGCTCGGATGGTGACAGACCGATGGAACCGGTGACCTTCACGACCGAGGACGGGATCCGCCTCGAAGGGGAGCTGCGGATGCCCGACGGCGCCGCGCGCGGCGCGGCGGTGCTCTGTCACCCGCACCCCCGGCACGGCGGCTCGAAGGATCATCCGCTCCTGTGGGCGATCCGCAACGATCTCGCCGGGGCGCGCGGGCTCGCGGTCCTCGGGTTCAACTTCCGCGGCGTCATGGGCTCCTCCGGCACCTACGGAGGCGGACGCGACGAGCTCCGCGACACCCGCGCCGCGATCGAGGCGGCGCGGTCGCACTGCGGGATCCAGGATCCCCCGACGGTCGTCGTCGGGTGGTCCTTCGGCGCGAGCGTCGCCCTCCGCGAGGCCCTGGACGACGCGCGCGTGAACGCGCTCGCGCTCGTGGGCATCCCGCTCCGCCCCGGCGACGTGGAGATGCCGCCGCTCCCCGATCGGAGCGACCTACGCCGCTTCGCGCGGCCCGCCGTGCTCCTCGCCGGCGAGCACGATCGGTACGCGCCGCCCGAGGACCTCCGCGGGTACGGCGCGCTGTTCCCGCATGCCGAGGTCGTCGTCGTGCCGGGCACCGACCACTACTTCTGGCGTCGCGAGAAGGAGGCCGCGTCGGTCATCGGCACGTTCGCCGATCGGGCCCTCACTCGCCCGTGAAGCTGCCGGCGTCCCGGCTGGTGTGGCCGTTCGTCCGCGGATCCATCCTCGGCTCGCGCCGCGGGCGCCGGATCCAGACGAACGGCAGCACGATGAACGCCCCGCCGAGGAGCCCCGGCCACACGAAGAGCCCGAGGACGAGTGAGACCGCGCACACCGCCACCCAGAGCCACGGGTTCCCCCACCACGGTCGTGCGGGGAGGGACGTCTCCCGGCCGCGCGACCCGGTGATCGAGGCATGCATCGGTCCCTGCGCGCGGGCCTCGCGGCGGGCAGCAGCTCGTTGACGGAACACGACGAGGAACCCGGCCCCGAGCGCGGCGATCGTGATGAACGGCAACAGGTCGTAGATCGATGCCCGATCGGCGGCGGCCTGCAGGGCGACCATCACCCGAAGCTACCCTTCGTGTCCATGCCCGATCCGGATGCGAAGGTCGCTACAGCGGCACGTGGGACAGCACCATGATGCGCGGCTCCGTCATCTCCTCCATCGCGAAGCGAAGGCCCTCGCGGCCGAAGCCCGAATCCTTCGAACCTCCGTACGGCATCTGGTCGGCGCGGAACGCGGAGACATCGTTGATGATGACGCCGCCGACCTCGATCGTGCGATGCGCCTCGAACGCGCGGTTGATGTCGTTCGTGAACACCCCCGCCTGCAGCCCGAAGCGCGAGTCGTTCACGAGCTTGAGCGCGTCCTCGTAGGTCTCGTACGGGCTGATCGTCACGACCGGACCGAAGATCTCCTCGCGGCAGACCTTCATGTCAGGCGTCACGTCGGAAAGGAGCGTCGGCTGGAAGAACGGGCCCTCGCCCGTGCCGCCGGTCAGGATCTCGGCGCCCTGGGAGACGGCCTCCTGGATCCAACCGCCGATCCGGTCGACCTCCGAACGCTGGATCACCGGTCCGACGTCGACCGTCGGATCGAGCGGATCGCCGACCTTGAGCTGTTGCACCTGCTTCGTCAGGAGCTCGGCGAACCGGCCGTAGACGTCGCTCGCGACGTACACGCGCTGGACGCTGATGCAGCTCTGTCCGGCCTGGTAGTACCCGCCGAACGCGATCCGCTGGGCGGCGAAGTCCAGATCGGCGTCGGAGTGCACGATCACGCCGGCGTTCCCGCCGAGCTCGAGCGTGACGCGCTTCTTCGGATCGAGGCCCTTCAGGTACCAGCCGATCTCCGAGGAGCCCGTGAAACTGATCTTGCGGTACCGCTCGTCGCGGGCCATCCCGTCCGCGACCTTCGAGCTGACGGGCAGGACCTGATACATCCCCTTGGGCAGATCCGTCTCGTGGAAGAACTCCGCCAGGCGGAGCGACCCGATCGGCGTGGCCGACGCCGGCTTCACGGTGATCGGAGCGCCGACGCCGAGCGCGGGAGCCACCTTGTGGGCGACCAGGTTGAGCGGGAAGTTGAACGGGGTGATCCCGAGGACCGGCCCCAGCGGGAACCGACGGAGCACGCCGACGCGTGACCCGAGCGCCTGCTCCGTGTCCAGCCGCATCAGCTCGTCGTCGCCGTGGCGGATCACTTCGGAGGCCCAGCGGAAGGTGGAGATCGCGCGCGTCGCCT
>VAYF01000096.1 GCA_005883885.1 Actinomycetota bacterium
CTGGGCACGAGCTGGCCGGAGTGGTCACCGGCCTCGGCTACGGCACGACGGGGCTGTCGGTGGGACAGCGGGTGTTCGGCCTCACGGACTGGCATCGCGACGGCACCCTGGCGGAGTATGTGGCCGTTGAGGCACGCAACCTCGCGCCGCTCCCGGGCGACGTCGACTTCACGGTGGGTGCGAGCCTGCCGATTTCGGGGCTGACCGCGTGGCAGGGACTGTTCGACCACGGCCGCCTTCAGGCGGGGCAGAGCGTGCTCGTGCACGGCGCGGCCGGCGCAGTCGGGTCGATGGTGACGCAGCTCGCGCGTGAGTTCGGTGCGTACGTTGTCGGCACCGGACGCGCTTCCGACCGTCAGGAGGCGCACGACTTCGGTGCGCAGGAGTTCGTCGACCTCGACAACGACGCGCTGGAGGACGTCGGCGGAGTCGATCTGGTTTTCGATGTCATCGGCGGCGACATCCAGAGGCGGTCCGCGGGTCTGGTTCGACCCGCGGGAACGTTGGTGTCCGTCGTCGGACCGACCGAGGCGCGGCCCGCCGACGGCCTGGCCGTCGATTTCGTTGTCGAGTCCGATCGTGCCCAACTGGGTGAGGTCGTGCGGCGGGTGCGTGACGGACGACTGCGGACGAACATCGGCAACATCGCGACCCTCGACGACGCCGTCGCCGCCCTCAACCCGACCGGGCGACGCAAGGGGAAGACGATCATCAGGGTTCGTCCGTGAGGACTCGGGGATATGGTCCCCGAGCCATCGGGCGATCCGTTGAGCGTGACCACCAGCTCCTCGGTAGAGCCGCTTGCTCGAACGCGTCATCGCAGCTCACGTCGAGACAGTCCCCTCAGCCCGCGAACGTCTGCGGCCACCCGTACAGCTCGCAGATCCGATTCCGAATGCGTCAACTCTTCTATGGAAAGCGCCGATCACGATGCTCGACGGTACGTGATCTGGAGGTCGTCCTCCCAGTTCACGTCGTCGTGCGACAACTTCCCTTCCCCTGTAAGCGTCCAATCGCCGTCCTCGAAGGTGAATTTCATGCGCTGCGAGAACCGCTCGTCTGGCGATGCAAACGAACTGGCCGGTGAGTCCCGATCCATCGCCATCTCCCATCCATCATCGGTCACCTTCATGTCGTAGATCCTGTGGACCCCACGCGTGTCGAAATAGTGCATGTGGAGGCCGTCGGTGTCTCCGATGATCGAGATCCCGTCGGGGATGTCCGGGTGGTCGTAGCTGGTCCGGTAGATGAGGAACCGCTCGCCGGCGAGCCACTCGATCTCGCTCGACCCGTGGATCACTGCGCCGGGGAGACCGGGGTGGGTGGCTTCGGTCGTCCAGCGACCCACGAGCCGTTGCCCCAGGCTCTGAAGATTCCGCATCTGTGACCCATACCCGTTCTCGTTAACCACTCTTCACCCGACCCTCGAACCTCTCTGGCCACCCGTACAACTCAGCGATCCGTTCATAAGTCCGCAGGCTCGGCATGCGGTCGCCGGCTTCGATCTCTCGATACTCCCGGGCGCTCACCCCGATCAACCAAGTTGCTCGACAGACCCTGAGGCCCTCACGCTTCCGTCCGCCTGCATCATCGCTGGGAACGCCGCAAGCGTGGCCACGAGGGCGATGGTAGCGAGGGAAACTGACGGCCGCTCGGCGCCTCTTGCGGCCCTCTCGCATTGACTCCAGGAACAGGATGCCGCGGTGCGCGAGCAATCAAAGATGTCCCTGGAGGGACAGCCTTGGAAGGATAGTTGGACTACCGTTCGACTCGTAACTCCTCTCAGAAATGGAGGCGGAAAGGGGGGTTCAATGGCCGCCTGGCTGGTTCTGAACACCGACGCCAGTAAGCCTGCGGGGTCGGATGTTGCCGCGATCGGAGCGATCCTGCGGCAGAAGCCGCGACCGACCGCGCCGATGAAGGTCGTTGCTTACATCTCCAAAGAGGTCGGTCCCCTGAAGATCCAGTAAGCGGAATACCTCGCGCTGGTCGAAGGACTGAAGCTGGCCTTGCAGCACCATCCCGATAATCTTCAAAGTGTTCACCGACTCAGCGATTGTCGCCGATCAGATCCGCGACAAAGCGCCGAGGATGAAGTCAGACATGAAGCCGTTGCACGCCGAGGTCCGGCGACTCCTGGCCGAGATCGGCGAACGGAAGGTCAGGATCAGTTGGCTGCCCCGGGAACTGAACCGAGAGGCGGATCAGCGGGCGTCGGACGCATTCTTCACGAAGGACGACAACGCGTGGTTGAGCCCGGAAAGCAGCTCGATCCCCGGGTGATAATCGTGTCCTTTCTCATCCGATCAGATCTCCCTCGAGCGCGAGCTGCTCCTCGATCTGCGCTTCCGCCTTGCCGAAGGCATCGCCGAAAGCATCCGAGCGTATCTGCTTGCGTGAGTGGTGCTCGACGATGAAGCGCCACAATCGGAGCTCGTAGTCGCTCGGACATATCTCATCGACGAGCGCCGCATCACCGCTCGAGTTGTCGTTGAACATCACGAGGCTCGGCGCCATGGCCACGGTTGCGACCTTGAGTCGTTCGTCGAAGGTGCCCGTGAGCCGGTCGCGTTCGGCTTCGGTCAGCATGACTCGGCCTAGGCGGGAAGCGGCAGCGCTGTTCTGACCAGGATCTCCGCCGGGGTCGGGTTCGGTTGCGAGATGCAGCGCGATTCGCGAACGTTCACGTGTTGTCGGGGCGGCGCACGGCAAGCAGCGTCTTGGTCTGCGTCAATGCGGCCTCGATCTTGGCGTACGCGACTTCGAGATCGGACTTGAATGCGCTCAGCTCGTCGTCGGTCATCGTCAGGATCGCCTGCTCGTTCTGCCGGATGTTCGCCGTGATCTGCTCCGCCTGAGCGAGCATCTGATGCGCCGTTTCGAGTGGCGTCGGCTCTGGCATAGCCCGCACTCTAGAGCGTCGCGGGGGCTATCGACGCGTCGTGTTCATCCGCTACCAGCGCGTCTGATCGCGGATCCCTCCGCACCACCGGTCAGGTCGCATCCGATCGCCTGGATCTGTAGGTATCGAAAGCGTGAGGGATCATCGAGCGGGAACCCTTCGCCTCGATCTGATCGAGCGCGCTGCGCACGCCGTCGAGCGCCTCGTCGACCTTGTTGGCTTGCTCCTCGCCCAGCGCCGCATCGTCCGTCTCGCACTCTTCGAGTCGCATCCCCCTGGTCCTTTCCACGGATGGCGCACGTTTTCCCCAACATCTTGAGGAGCGCGTGTCGCGACACCCTCGAGCGGGCCTTGCGCTTCGGTGAGATCGGTCGGACACTAGAAGCGATGTGAGTCTTCGATGCGTCGGGAGTCATCGAGACGCCACGACTTGCGCGGGAGCGCCAGTCGCGTTGGCGGTCTTTGACACGATCGACGCCCATGGCTCCTCTCAGCCCCTCGGTCGAAAGAGAAGGAGGGTTTGGGGATGACCAAGAAGAAGCGCCCCGGAGGCGGCGACTTCGCGCGCGGCGAGCGTACGAAGGCAACCCCAGACGAGGGCCCGGACTTCGCCCGCGGCGAGCGTACGAAGGCAACCCCAGACGAGGGCCCGGACTTCGCGCGCGGCGAGCGCAAGAAGCCGACCCCCGAGGAAGGACCGGACTTCGCCCGCGGCGAGCGCAAGACCCAAGACTGACTCGCAGCGGGCGGCCTTTCGCCGTCGCCCCCAACACGCTGGCTGCTTGCGGGGCGTACACCCATCGTCGCGGCGATCGGGAGAGGGAGGGCGCGCTGCCCTGCCCGCTTCTTGCACCAACAGGACGGCGTTCGCCGTCGCGATCGCACGCTGTCCCATAGGGAGAAGCGGTCGGGGGGTTGTCGTCATCACACCCACCTTGCATCGAAGACCGTAGTCGCTCGCTTGCCTTCGCCATCGTGCTCGCTCCGACGATCACGCGACGTAGGACGAAGCGTCGCGGCCGGGCTGGCGCAGATCCGGCGCCCGCCCGCGGAGTGCTTGGTCCTAGAATCGGGAGCAGCCGGATCGTCCGGCCGGTCGCACGATGGAAAAGGAGATGGCGTCGATGGCGATGGCACCGACGCGGCTCACCGAGCCGATGGTCCGCGAACACGGCGAGCTCCGCACCGCCACTTGGGATGAGGCCCTCGACCGGGCCGCCGAGGGGCTGCGGCGAGCCACGGAGCGGAACCCCGGGTGGGGAGCGGGCATCTTCTCGTGCTCGAAGGCCACCAACGAGATGAACTTCGTTGCACAGAAGTTCGCTCGCCAGGTCTTGGGCACGAACAACATCGACAGCTGTAACCGCACCTGACACGCTCCAAGCGTGGTCGGTCTGGCCACGGTCTTCGGTGCCGGTGGCGGTACCAGCTCATATGAGGAGGTCGAGAACAGCGACCTCATCGTGCTGTGGGGCTCGAACGCCCGCGCGGCACACCCCATCTTCTTCCACCACGTCCTTCGTGCGCTGGAACGAGGGGCGAAGCTGATCGTCGTCGACCCACGGCGGACGGAGTCCGCGGCGTTCGGGAACCTCTGGATGGGGATCGATGTCGGCACCGACATCGCGCTCTCGAACACGATCGCGCGGGAGATCATCGCGAGCGACCTGCAGGATCACGCGTTCGTGGCGAACGCCACCGAGAACTTCGAGGAGTATGCGGAGAGCGTGGCGGAGTGGACGCTCGAGCGCGGCGAGGAGGTCACGGGCGTTCCCGCGGATGTGATCCGCGAGGTCGCGCGCATGTACGCGCAGGCCGACCGCGCACAGATCTGCTGGACCCTCGGGATCACCGAGCACCACACCGCCGTCGACAACGTGCTCGCCCTGATCAACCTCGGGCTCCTCACCGGCCACGTTGGCAAGTACGGGAGTGGTCTGAACCCGCTGCGAGGACAGAACAACGTGCAGGGCGGCGGCGACATGGGTGCGATCCCCAACAAGCTCCCGGGCTTCCAGGACATCGTGGAGGATCACGAGGCGCGTGCTCGGTTCGAAGCGGCGTGGGGCCGTCCCATCATGCCGGAGTACGGCTGGCACCTCACGGACATGTTCCACGCGATGGAACGCGGTGAGCTCACAGCGATCTACTGCATCGGCGAGAACCCGGTGAGCTCCGAGGCCGATGCGACGCACGCGACGCCGCTCCTGGAGAACCTCGACACCCTGATCGTGCAGGACATCGTGATGACGAAGACCGCCGAGATCGCCGACGTGATCCTGCCGGCCTCGAACGCCGCCTTCGAGTCCGAGGGGACCGTCACCAACTCCGAGCGGCGCGTCCAACGCGTCCGCACGGCGCTCGAGCCACCGGGACAGGCGAAGGACGACATCTGGATCATCGCGCAGCTCGCGCGCCGGTTGGGTCACGACTGGGGCGAGCTGACGGCGTTCGATGCCTGGGAGGAGCTCCGGTCGCTCTCGCCGATGCACGCGAACATGTCGTGGGCGTTGATCGAGGAGCGTGGCGGTGTGCGATGGCCGTGCAACGACGAGTTCCCGGACGGTGCGCAGTTCCTGCACGCCAGGCTGTGGGCGTTCGACGACCCCGCCCGCCAAGAGCGCAAGGCGCCCTTCAGCGTCGTCGTGGACGATCCGCCGGTCGATCTGTTGAGCGAGGAGTACCCGATCCGCCTCACGACCGGCAGGCGGCTGGACTCCTTCAACACAGGCGTCCAGACGGCCGGCTACACCTCGCCGCTCCGGCGGCCCGAATCCGTCGAGGTATCGGCGGGGGACGCGGAAGCGCTCGGCGTCGTCGAGGGCGAGCGGGTCCGCGTGTCTTCCCGGCGAGGCGAGGTCCAAGCGCCGGTGCACATCTCCTCGGCGCTCCGCCCAGGGCTCGCGTTCATGACGCTGCACTTCCCGGACGAGGTCGAGACGAACCGACTCACGATCGAGGCCGCGGACCCGAAGTCCGGCACGGCGGAGTTCAAGGCCACCGCGATCCGGATCGACAAGCTGCGCGCGGGCGTCGCCTGATGGATCTGCACCTGACCGCGGCCAGACCGACCGATGAGGAGCGCCTCGCCGTGGACGGGCTGCTCGGACCCGAGCCCGTGTCCAACGATCGCGTGGTTCGGGGTGGACACGAAGCACGCGCAGACCGGACCTTGCTCCTCCCCGCGCTGCATGCGCTCCATGCCTCCGAGGGGTGGATCAGCGAAGGAGGACTGAATTACATCTGCGAGCGGCTCACGGTGCCACCGGCCGAGGCGTACGGGGTGGCGACGTTCTACGCGATGTTCAGCGTCCAACCACAGCCGAAGACCGTGGTGCACATCTGCGACGACCTGGCATGCCGGATCCAAGGCGGGAGGGAGCTGATCGCCGAGCTCGAGGCGGATGTTGCGAACGGCGACTGGACGTGGACGAGGAGTTCCTGCCTGGGCATGTGCGAGCAGGCGCCCGCGATCTTCGCGCAGCGAGCCGGCCGCCCGGACGTGTCGCTCGGCGAAGCGACCGTCGCGACCATCCGGGCGACCGCCGCCCCCGACTCGACGGTCACGTGCGCCGGGGGCGTCACCGCGCCGCAGGTGTGGGATCCGACCGTGCGCGCCGGGCTTCGGTTGCTCCGACGCGTCGGCGACGTCGACCCGACGTCGATCGACGCCTACCGGGCGGCCGGCGGCTACGCCGCGCTCCGGCGCGCGGTCGACCTGGGTCCCGAGGGGACGATCCGGGAAGTCACCGACGCCAAGCTCCTCGGCCGCGGCGGAGCGGCGTTCCCCACCGGCGTCAAATGGAAGGCGGTCGCCGAGCAATCGGTGCTGCCGCATTTCGTGATCTGCAATGCCGACGAATCCGAACCGGGCACGTTCAAGGACCGTCTCGTCATGGAGCTCGATCCGTTCTCCGTGGTCGAGGCGCTCACGATCGCCGGTTTCGCGACCGGCGCCGAACGAGGCTACGTCTACGTCCGCGGCGAGTACCCGCTCGCGACGGAGCGGCTGGAGGGGGCGATCGCTGAAGCGCGCGTCCACGGCTACCTCGGGGACGACGTGATGGAACACGGGTTCCGGTTCGATCTCGAGCTCCGGCGCGGTGCCGGCGCGTACATCTGCGGCGAGGAGACGTCGCTGTTCAATTCGATCGAGGGCAAGCGCGGGGAGCCAAGGAACAAGCCGCCCTTCCCGGTGACACAGGGCGTCTTCGGGAAGCCGACGGCGATCAACAACGTCGAGACGTTGATCAACGTGCTCCCCATCCTCGAGCTCGGGACGGAGGGGTACTCGTCGGTCGGCACGGAGGACTCGACGGGCTCCCGGTTGTTCTGCCTGTCGGGCCACATCGAGCATCCAGGCGTGTACGAGCATCCACACGGCGTGACGCTCGGCGATGCGATCGCGGCGGCCGGCGGCGTCGGTGGCGGGAAGCGCCTGAAGGCGGTCCTGCTCGGTGGTGCCGCGGGCGGGTTCGTGGGACCCGATCGACTCGACGCTCGGCTGACGTTCGAGGATGCGCGGGCGGGTGGCTACACCCTCGGATCGGGCGTGATCATGGTCTTCGATGAGGACACCGACCTGGTGGACCTGGTCCTGCGGATCGCGCGGTTCTTCCGGGACGAATCGTGCGGGCAATGCGTGCCCTGTCGGGTGGGGACCGTCCGACAGGAGGAGGCGCTGCTCCGTCTGGTCTCCGGACACACCATGGGGACGCGGGCGGACGAGCTCGCGCTGCTGGAAGATGTCGCCGACGTGATGCGCGACGCCTCGATCTGCGGTCTGGGACAGACGGCTGCCGCCGCCGTGCGTTCGGCCATCTCGACGTTCGGGTTGTTCGACGGGGAGGGCTCATGAGCGCCGTCCCGGTCGCCCCGCCGCGGCGGCTGCTGGACGCAGAGGTCGACGGCGTCGCCGTCCGCGTCCCGGAAGGTTCCACCATCCTCGACGCGTGCCGCATCGAAGGGATCGACACGCCGACGATGTGCTACGCCGACAACCTGACGCCGATCAACGCCTGCCGCGTCTGCGTGGTCGAGGTCGAGGGAGCCCGCACCCTCGTCCCCGCGTGCTCGCGTGTGGTCGAGGCCGGCATGAAGATCCGGACCGACACCGACCGCGTCCGTCACTCGCGCAGGCTCGTGATGGAGCTCCTCGGATCCAGCGTCGACACGTCGCTCGCCTCGCCCGATTGGCATCGCTGGCAGGACCAGTACGCGGCAGACCCCGATCGGTTCGGCGCCCCGACGGAGCCGATGGAGGCCGGCGAGCGGGATCGGCGATGGGCCGGACATCACCACGAGCCGACGGATCCCGCCCTGGCGGAGACGGTCGCGCAACCCGTCAAGGTGGACAACGAGCTCTACGTTCGTGACTACGGCCGCTGCGTCCTCTGTTACAAGTGCGTCGAGGCGTGCGGAACGGATGCCCAGCACACGTTCGCGATCGCGGTCGCGGGCCGCGGCTTCGACGCTCGGATCTCGACCGAATACGCGGTGCCGCTGGACGCGTCGGCGTGCGTGTACTGCGGCAACTGCATCGGCGTCTGCCCGACGGGCGCGTTGATGTTCACGAGCGAACACGACATGCGCGCCGCCGGCACGTGGGACGAGGATCGACAGACCGTCACGGACACGATCTGTCCTTACTGCGGGGTGGGGTGCGAGCTGGAGCTCCACGTTCAGGACAACACGATCGTGAAGGTCACGTCGCCCGCGGACAACGACGTGACGAGCGGACATCTCTGCATCAAGGGCCGGTTCGGGTTCCAGTACGTACAGCGGAGGAAGAAGGACCGAACCTGAGGCCGCCCCCGTGAGCGCCATCGCCGGGATCGTCCTCGCCGGTGGAGGGTCTTCCAGGTTCGGCTCGGACAAGTTGCTCGCTCGGTACCACGGTTCTTCGCTCCTGCATCGAGCGATCGAACGCGTCGGCGAGGTGAGCGACGACGTCGTCGTCGTGATGAGCCCGGCCGCTGCCGATCCGGCGATGCCCCCGGGCGCGAGGGTGGTGCGCGACTCGAGTGAGGGGGAGGGGCCGCTCGCGGGCTTGCATGCCGGGCTCCTGGCGGCGGTCCGCTCGGACCTCGCCGTCGTGGTGGGCGGCGACATGCCCGACCTGCAGCCACAGGTGCTTCGCTCGATGGTCCTGGCTCTCCACGATGGCCCGGGGGATGCGGCGGCGCTCGCCACAGCCGACGGCCCGAGCCCGCTCCCGATCGTGCTCCGGACCTGGCCGGCGGCTGACGCGGTCCACACGCTCCTGCACGCGGGGCGGCGTCGCCTAGGCGACGTGCTGGACGTGCTCGACACCGTGGTGATCGACGAGACGACGTGGACCGCGATGGATCCCGACCGGCGATCGTTGTTCGACGTGGACGAGCCAAGCGATCTGGAGCGCTAGGCTGCGGCGCGATGTCGCATGTCCAGCCGGTGCACGTGGGTGGGATCGAGGTCCGGACGATCTGTGAGGGGTGGGCGGCGCTCGCGCTCGCCGACGAGAGCCCCGGGCAGACCGTCGATTGGGACGGCGAGCGCGAGCGCCGCCCGTGGGCGTTCGTCGGACCCGACCGATGGCGCTGGCACGTCCACGCGTTCGTCGTCCGGCTGCCGTCAGACGTGATCGTCGTCGTCGACACGGGGGTCGGGGACTTCCCGCCGTACGCGCCGTGGGAGGAGTCCTTCGAGGACGCCTGGGCCGGCGTGGAGGTCGCCGAGGTCCGTCACGTCGTGGTGACGCACCTGCACGCCGACCACGCGGGTGGCACCGTGATCGCCGGTGCGCCTGCCTTCCCGAACGCGACGGTGCACGTGCACGAAGCGGATTGGTCGGCGTTCGCGAGAAGCACGGCCGATGACTACGTGGCGCGACAACCGATGGACGCGCTCCTGGAGCTCGGGATGCTCTCGCTCACCGACACCGATCAAGAGGTGGTCCCCGGTGTGCAACTCCGCCATACGCCGGGGCACACCCCCGGCCATCGCAGCGTGATCCTCAGCGACGATGGGGAGGTGGTCCTCCTCACGGGCGACCTGCTTCATCTCCCGACGCAGGTCGCGCATCCCGGATGGTGGTCGGCGCACGATCAGGACCCGCAGCTCGGGGCTGCCGCGCGGCGACTGCTGCTCTGGCGAGCGGCCCAGGATGGGTGGCGCCTCGGGGTTCCGCACTTCGCACGGCCGTTCGGATCGGTGGGCCCGAAAGGCTGGCTGGAGTAGCATCCGCCCCGAAGAGCGGGGCCCGTGGCAGGGACCGGGTGCCTTCCCGCGCATCAGACGACCTCAAGCGGAAAGGACCGCGGGCATGCCGCGTCGCGTGTTGATCATGGGAGCCGCAGGGCGGGACTTCCACAATTTCAACGTCGTCTACCGGGATGACCCCGCCACCGAGGTCGTCGCCTTCACGGCGACCCAGATCCCGTTCATCGACGACCGCCGGTACCCCCCGTCGCTCGCCGGCGCGCGCTACCCGGACGGGATCCAGATCCATGACGAGTCGGAGCTCGTCCGGCTGATCGGCGACCTGCAGGTCGAGGACGTGGTGTTCAGCTACTCGGACGTCAGCCATGAAGACGTCATGCACAAGGCCTCCACGGCGTTGGCGGCCGGAGCCAACTTCGTCCTGCTCGGACCGGACGCAACGATGTTGCAACCGACCGTCCCGACCGTTGCGGTCACGGCGGTGCGAACGGGCGTCGGCAAGTCCCAGACCACACGCGCGATCGCGGAGGCTCTCAAGGCCGCCGGCAAACGCGTGGTCGCCGTCCGACACCCGATGCCGTACGGGGATCTGGCCGCGCAACGCGTGCAGCGGTACGCCGAGCTCGCGGACCTGGACCGTTACGACTGCACGATCGAGGAGCGCGAGGAGTACGAGCCGCACATCATGTCGGGCACCGTGATCTATGCGGGGGTCGACTACGGGGCGATCCTGGAACAAGCGCAGGCCGAATGCGACGTGTTGCTGTGGGACGGTGGCAACAACGACCTCCCGTTCTACCGGCCGACGGTGTGGATCACGTTGGTGGATCCGCTCCGTGCGGGTCATGAGCTCCGCTATCATCCCGGCGAGACGAACCTGCGGGCTGCCGGCGTCGTGCTGATCAACAAGATGGATTCCGCGACGCCGGAGCAGGTCGCGCAGCTCGAGGGGACGATCGCAGACGTGAACCGCGACGCCATCGTCGTCAAGGCCAACTCGAAGGTCACCTGCGACGATCCCGATGCCGTGCATGGCAAGCGGGTGCTCGTGGTGGAAGACGGCCCGACGCTGACGCACGGCGGGATGAAGATCGGCGCCGGTGTGATCGCCGCCCAGCGTTTGGGTGCGGCCGAGATCGTCGATCCGCGTCCGTGGGCGATCGGGACGATCGCCGAGACGTTCGAGAAGTACGACGTGGGGGCCGTGCTGCCGGCGATGGGCTACAGCGACGGCCAGCTGGACGAGATGTCCAAGATCATCGACGCCGCCGCCGTCGACCTCGTGGTGATCGGCACCCCGATCGACCTGCGAAGGGTGATCGACGTCCGCAAGCCCGCCGTGCGGGTTCGGTACGACCTCGACGTGCTGCCGGACTCACCGCAGCTGGCCGACATCCTGGCACCGGTCTTGTAAGGAGGATCCCGTGGAGCGGGTCGTCGTGGCCCTCGGTGGCAACGCCCTGCTCCGCCGCGGCGCGGAGGACACGTACGAGGAGATGTACCGGGCCGCCCGCGCCGCGGCGGAGCGCGTCGCGCAGATCGCCACCGACGGTTGGGAGGTCGTGGTCACTCACGGCAACGGCCCCCAGGTGGGCCGGATCTTGATCCAGCAGGACGCGGCCGCGAAGCAGGTGCACCCGATGCCGCTCGACGTCTGCGGAGCCGAGTCCCAGGGACAGATCGGGTACCTGCTCCAGGTCACGATCGGGGATGTGTTCTTCGAGCGTGGGATGGAACGGCCCGTCGTTACCATCTTGTCGCTCACCCGCGTCCGTCCGAACGACCCCGCGTTCCGGAAGCCGACGAAGTTCATCGGGCCCTATTTCAACGAGGCACGGGCGAAGAAGCTCGAGGAGCAACGCGGATGGGTGATGAAGGCCGACCCGCACGGCGGATGGCGTCGCGTCGTGCCGAGCCCGGAGCCGTACTCGATCGTGGAGACACCGGTGATCCGCACGCTGGTCGCCGATGGCGTCATCGTGATCGCGAGCGGCGGCGGCGGCGTCCCGGTGATCGAGAAGGGGCCTCGGTTGATCGGCAAGGAGGGCGTGGTCGACAAGGACCTCGCGGCCGCGATCCTCGCGCACGAGGTGGAGGCGTCCGTCCTGCTGATCCTGACCGACGTCAAGAGGGTCCAGCGCGGCTATGGCACGTTGATGCCCGAAGACATCGACCGGATGACCACGACCGAGGCCGCTGCGCTGCTCGACCGGGGTGAGTTCGGGGCGGGATCCATGGAGCCGAAGGTGCGCGCCGCGATCCGGTTCCTCGAAGCGGGCGGGGTGCGGACCGTGATCGCCGACCTGGAGGACGCACCGGCCGCGCTCCGCGGGGAGGCGGGAACGGAGCTCGTCCCGGGCTGATCCTCAGCGCCTGGACGGCCGGCCGGGGTTCCGGAACTGCTGGGCGATCACGTAGAGCGAGAAGACCCCGACGATCGCGACCAGCGACGCGAGCAGCCCCAGGAAGATCAGCTCGAGCCAGCCGAGGTGATGCGGGACCCAGACGGCAACCAGCTCCACGTGCCGATGCTACCTGAGAGGCCCCGCGACACAGGCGTCGTAGGCTCTTGCCCCGTGAAGATCGGTGTCCTCACGGGCGGCGGCGACGTCCCCGGGCTCAACGCATGCATCAAGGCCGTGGTCACGCGCGCTGCAGCCGAGGGTCATCAGGTGCTGGGCATCCGCAGGGGTTGGGCGGGTTTGCTGGACGTCGACCTCGCGAACCCCCTGTCGGCCTCGGTGAACACGATCCCGCTGGACGTCTCCACCGTTCGGACGATCGATCGGACCGGAGGGACCTTCCTCCACACGTCGCGAACGAACCCCGCGCGGGTCAAGCCCGAAGACGAGCCGCCGTTCCTCCGCGAGGGGCGGAGCGATGACAAGCCCCGCGATCACACCGGCCACGCGCTCAGGGTGATCGAGCAGCTCGGGCTCGGCGCCCTGATCCCGATCGGTGGCGACGACACGCTCTCCTTCGCCCTCCGGCTGCACCAGGAGGGCGTTCCCATCGTCGCGATCCCCAAGACCATGGACAACGACGTCTTCGGCACCGACTACTGCATCGGCTTCTCCACGGCGGTCACGCGGACGGTGAACTTCGTCCACCAGCTGCGGACGAGCGCGGGCTCGCACGAACGTCTGACCGTGGTGGAGGTCTTCGGACGCTACAGCGGCGAGACGTCGCTGATCTCGGCCTACTTATCGGGGGTCGACCGTACGATCATCAGCGAGGTGCCGTTCGACGTGGACCGGCTCGGCGAGCTGCTGCTGCGGGATCAGCGATCGAACCCGAGCCACTACGCGATGATGACGATCTCGGAGGGGGCGACGCTGATCGGTGGCCGGTTGATGGAGGGTGGCCCGGAGGACGCGTACGGTCACAAGAAGCTGGGCGGGATCGGCCAGTTGACCGCCGAGCTGCTCAAAGAGCGCACCGGGCAGGGGATGATCTATCAACAGCTCGGCTACCTGATGCGTTCGGGTACGCCGGACTCGCTCGATCTCATGGTGGCGATCAACTACGCGGTGATGGCCACCGATCTGGTCGTCGACGGGACGTTCGGGAGGCTGACGGCCCTGCGCGACGGGAACTACGCGAACGTGCCGCTGGCGGTGCTCGGTCAGGGCGTGAAGCGGGTGGACGTCGACTCGCTCTACGACGAGGAGTCGTATCGGCCGAAGATCCGTCACGTCGACGGCAAGCCGATGTTCCTGAACTGATCGCCTGCGTCCGTTCCTGAAGCGACCGGCCGCTAGACTCCCGGCATGCGGCGGTTCCAGGTGGATCTTCGCTCCGACACCGTCTCGACGCCGTCCCCGGCGATGCGCCGCGCGATGGCCGATGCCGAGGTCGGCGACGCCTGGTACGGGGACGATCCGACCGTCAACCGGCTCCAGGAGCGCGCCGCCGAACTGACCGGGATGGAGTCGGCCCTCTACGTCGCGACGGGAACGATGGCGAACCAGATCGGGGTGCGGCTCCAGGCGAACGGAGCGGGGCACCTCGTGGCGGCCGAGGAGCGGTCTCACGTGGCCACCGTCGAGATGATGACGAGCGCGGTCCTGGCGGGGATCGCGTACCGAACCGGCACCGACTCCCCGAAGGGCTACATGACAGCGGAGCTCGCTCGCCGGCTGCTCGAACCGGATGAGGCCTTCGACGTGGAGGTGGTGGACCTGCTCGCGGTCGAGAACACGCTCGGCGGGTACGGCGGGACGATCTTCCCTGTCGATGAGCTGCGCAAGGTACGGCAGATCGCGGTCGATGCCGGCGTTCCGGTCCATCTCGACGGCGCCAGGATATGGAACGCGGCCGCCGCGACCGGCCTCCCGCTCACTGAATGGACGTCTCAGGTGGACACGATGATGTTCTGCCTCTCGAAGGGACTCGGGGCGCCGATCGGCTCGCTCGTGTGCGGGCCCGCCGAGCTGATCCGGGAGGCCAGGAGGATCTGGATCCTCTACGGCGGGGCCTGGCGGCAAGCCGGCATCATGGCCGCCGCGGGTCTCGTCGCGCTGGATGAGGGCCGGGCCCGGATCGTGGACGATCACGTGCGGGCTCGACGGCTCGCCGAGTCCCTCGCCGACCTGCTCCCGGGTGGGGTCGATCTGGAGATGGTCGAAACGAACATGGTGTTCGTCCACACGGAAGCGATGGGGCTGGACGCGCTCGAGACGATCGAGCGCCTCGCCGCCCTCGGTGTGGGCGCGGTTCCGGTCACGGGAGCCGTGAGGATGGTGACCCACGTCGACGTGGATGATGACGGGATCGCGCGCGCGATCGACGCGTGGCGCGCCGTGATCGCTGGCGCTGCGAAGGAGCCGTGATGGGCCTGTTCCAGAAGAGCTACCCGCCGGAGATCGCCGGGCGGATCCCACCGGGGCAACGGTTGGTGAAGACCTGGCCGGTCTTGCATTACGGACCGATCCCGACGTTCGACGGTGCGAACTGGGACCTGGAGGTCTCGGGCCTGGTCGAGCAGCCGTTCACGCTGAGCTACGAGGAGTTGCGGGCGCTCCCGACCGCGACGGTGGACGCCGACATGCACTGCGTGACCGGGTGGACGACCCTCGACAACACGTGGGAGGGCGTCCCGTTCCGCACGATCATCGAACGCGCCAAGCCCGCGGCCGAGGCGAAGTGGGTGATCGCCCACTGCGCCCACGGATACACCTCGGACCTCTCGCTGCAAGCGATGGAGGACGACGACGTGCTTGTCGCCTGGAGGAACCACGGCGAGGATCTGACGCCCGAGCACGGGTGGCCGCTGCGACTGGTCGTCCCGAAGCGCTACGCGTGGAAGAGCGCGAAATGGCTGACTGGCCTCGAGTTCAGCCAGAAGAACACGCGCGGGTTCTGGGAGGTTCGGGGGTACCACGTGCACGCGGAGCCGTTCGCGGAGGAGCGCTACAGCTACCAGGAGGGCCCCCGCGCGGAGCTGGAGCCCTGACCCTCGCTCACGCGACGAACAACGTGACGGTGTCGCCGTAGCGCACCGTTGTCCCCGGGGTCGGCGTCTGGCTGATCACGTGGGTCGCGGGCGTCCCAGGGATGTCGAAGAAGCTGACCCGCAACCCGTACTCGTGCGCCTTCTGCTGCGCGAC
>VAYF01000182.1:0-1024 GCA_005883885.1 Actinomycetota bacterium
TCCCGTGACGAGCAGGTCGTCGATGCCGGTCAGCTGTGCGACGTAGGGCGGGATCGGCTGCCGTGGGTCCACGAGGGACTCGAACGTGGACAGGCGCTCGCCGCCCCGATAGGTGACGGCCCCGATCTCGGTGATCGCATCGTCGGTGGGTGAGCCCCCCGTCGTCTCGAGGTCCACCACCACGAACGTGACCTCGGAGAGCTGCACGCCGTCGGCCAATGTGCACTGCAGTGGCTCGAGGAGCATCGTGCCTCCGTCGGCAGGGGCCGAACGAGGGCGCTCACCGTATCCGAACAGGTGTTCGACCGTCAAGGTCGGCGGAGGAGAAGGGCTGGGACGACGACAGGGCGCCCTTCCGGGCGCCCTGTCGGTGGTCGGATCGTGAAGCGAGGATCAGAGCCGGAAGATCCGCCTCCGCTGCGCGGGCAACTGGGTCGGGGTCCCCACGAAGCGAGCACGGAGCCTGAACCGTCCGTGGCTTACGGGGCGCTTGAACGTGGCTCGATAGGAGGCATCAGGCTTCCCATCGCCATCGCGGTCCTTGAGCGCCGTCACCGTGACCGTCTTGGCCCTGAGCCGGCGCCACTTCCCATCGACGAACCTGAAAAGTGCCACTCGGACCTTGAACCCCGCCGACGCGGGTTCCAGAAGGCCCCGACCGATCACGAGCGTCGGTGCTACCCGGCGCCGCAGGGTCAGGGTCGTCGGCTGCCTGTCATCGTTCGTGATCGTGCCGACGCCGGTCGCGTCGGAGATGCTCGCACCGCTCGGGCTCGACAGGACCACGTGGAAGGTCTCATTCGGCTCGAACGTGGTGTCGCCGTGCACAAGCACCGTGACCGTCTTCGATGTTGCGTTCGCTCCGAAGGAAAGCGTGCCGCTGTTCACGGTGTAGTCGACCCCTGCCGTCGCGGTTCCGCCACCCGTCGCGAAATGCACGCTCGAGCCGAGCTCGGTCGGTCCGGACTTGGTCACCGTGAAGGTGAGGGAGGTCAGGCCCGTGTTGCCCTCTGCCAAGCTGACG
>VAYF01000182.1:1138-5887 GCA_005883885.1 Actinomycetota bacterium
GCGACGGTCGCGGTGCCGTCGTTGGTCGTGTAATCGACGGTCACGACGCCGGCCGATGCCACCGAGAGCGTGACGTCGAAGGAGAGCGTCGTATCGCCGACGTTCCCCTCCGTGACGGATGCATCCGCGATCGAGATCGTGGGGGCCGCGTCGTCGTCCTGGATCGTGCCGAGGCCGGACCCGTCGGCGATCCCGGCGTTCGAGGCGTTCGAGAGGTCGACCGTGAACGTCTCGTCCGATTCGTGCGCCGTGTCGCCGTTGATGGTGACGTCGATCGTGGCGGTCGTCTCACCAGGGTCGAAGGTCACGGTTCCGGCTGCGGTCTGGTAGTCAGCGTCAGCCGTGGTGGCCGTGCCGTCGTTCGTGGTGTAGTCGACCGTGATCGTCTGATCGTTCGGGTTGGAGAGCGTGACGTTGAAGGTCATCGTTGACGTGCCGGCGTTGCCTTCCGTGATCGACTGGTCGTCGATCGAGACGTCGGGGATCTGGTCGTCGTTCGTGATCGTGCCGATACCGGAGCCGTCGGCGATCCCGGCGTTCGAGGCGTTGGAGAGGTCGACCGTGAACGTCTCGTCGGCCTCGTGGGTCGTATCGCCGTTGATCGTGACGTCGACGGTCTGCGTCGTCTGACCCGGGTCGAAGGTGACGGTCCCCGATGCCGCGTCGTAGTCGCCGTCGGCGACCGTGGCTGTCCCGTTGTTGGTCGTGTAGTCGACCGTCACCGTGTCAGAGCTGGCGTGCGACAGCGTGACGTTGAAGGTGAGCGTCGAGGTGCCCGCATCCCCTTCCGCGATCGACTGGTCGTCGATGCTCACGTCGGGGATCGGGTCGTCGTTCGTGATGGTGCCCAGGCCGGAGTTGTCGAAGATGTTCGCGTTCGTCGCGTTCGACAGATCGAGCGTGAGGGTCTCGTCCGGTTCATGGGTGTTGTCGCCGTTGACCGTGACGTTCACCGTCTTCGTCGTCTGGCCAGGGTCGAATGTCAGCGTCCCCGACGTGGCGACGTAGTCGCCGTCGGCGGTCGTGGCCGTCCCGTCGGTCGTCGTGTAATCGACCGTGATCGTCTGATCGCTCGGGTTGGAGAGCGAGACGTTGAAGGTCATCGTCGTGGTGTCCGGACTGTTGCCCTCGGCAACGACCTGGTCGTCGATGCTGACGTCGGGCAGCTGATCGTCGTTCGTGATCGTGCCGATCCCTTGGCTGTCCGAGATGGTGGCGTTGACGGCGCCGCTCAGGTTCACCGTGAAGGTCTCATCGGCCTCGTGTTTCGTGTCGCCGTACACCGTCACGTCGACGGACTTGGAGGTGTCACCCGGAAGGAAGCTGAGCGTTCCGGAAGCTGACGCGTAGTCGCCGTCGCCGACGGTGGCCGTGCCGTTCGCCGTGGCGAAGTCGACGCTGGTCGTGAATCCCGTCGACCCGGTCTTCGTGACCGCGAACGAGAACGTCGAGCTACCGGCGTTCCCTTCGGCCGCGGTCACGTCGCCGATGGCGAAGGAGGCCGAGCTGTCGTCGTCGGCGATGGTCTGCGTCGCGGTCGGAGTGTCGATCACGACGTTCGTCGAGGGCTGGGGGTTCGAGATGGTGACGGTGAACGTCTCGTTCGCTTCGGCGGTCGTATCGCCGTTGATCAGCACCGTGGCGGTCTTGGTCCGATCCGACCCGAGCCCGCTGAAGGTCACCGTTCCGCTGGCGGCGACGTAATCGCTGCCGGCGGTCGCGGTCCCGTCCGCGGTCGCCCAATCGATCGAGAATGGGTTGGGGTTCCCGGTGTAGGCGATCGTGAAGCTCACCGAGGTCGTTCCGCTGTTGCCCTCGACGTGTGACGGCGTGCCGGCGGTGATCGTCACGTGGTCGAGGGGGGCGGCCGACGCCGGCGGCGTCGGCATGCCGACCACGACGATAGCTGCGGCCACCATCGCTCCGACCACGCGCAGGGATAGAGATGTGATCCGTTTCATGCAGCCCTCCGTTCGGGAACGCCAGACCATCCGGCCGGGACGTCCGTGTGCCGGATGTCCCTTCGAAGGGGGATATCGACGGGTGACCCCGTCAGGTAGAGGCGAACGGTGGGGGAGAAATACCTACCCGGAATCGGGTACGGGATCGGGGTGGATCGCTCGCTCGACGAGCAGCGCGAGCAGCTGTTCGGTCGCGAGGTGCGCCTCCTGGATGTGCGCCGTGACGTCCGACGGGATCCGGATCGCGACGTCGGCGAGCGGTGCGAGCTTCCCCCCGGATCGTCCGGTCAGCGCGAGGACGATGAGGCCCATCCCTGCGGCACGTTCGGCCGCCGCGATGACGTTCGCGGAGTTGCCGCTCGTGGAGATGCCGAGCAGGACGTCCCCGGGCCGTCCGAGCGCCTCGAGCTGCCGCGCGAAGATGCCGTCGACACCGAAGTCGTTCCCGATCGCCGTGAGGACCGACGTGTCCGTCGTCAGGGCGATCGCGCGCATAGCGGGTCGAGGATGATCGATCGTCAAGGTGCTGACGAACTCCGTCGCGAGGTGTTGTGCATCGGCCGCGCTCCCGCCGTTCCCACAGATCAGCAACGTGCCGCCGTCCCGGAACGAGGCGGTCAGGCGGGTGGCGGCCTCGACGATGTCGTCCAGGCAAGACGACACGACCGCCTGCAGGACCGAGGCGGTCTCCGTCAGGTACCCGGCCGCGCGTCCGCGCGCTTGTTCGCTGTCCACATCACCTTCCTCGCGGGAGGAGCGTCGCGATGATATCCACCGCGGCAGCCAGGTCCGGAACGACGTGGTCGGCCAACCGCTCGGCCGACGCGCGTTCCTCCCGTCCATGGCCGGTGAGGACGAGGAACGTCATGGCGCCTACGGCTCGACCCAAGCCGACATCGCCGGCATGATCACCGATGACGACGCTTGCCGATAGGTCGAACCCGAACCGGTCCGCGGCTTCGAGCGCGAGCCCCGGCGCCGGCTTCCGGCACGCACAACCGGCGTCCGGCACGTGAGGGCAGTGTAGGATCGCGTCGACCGCCGCGCCGTCCTCCGCCAAGAGCCCGAGCAAGCGTTCGTGGATGCGGTCCAGGTCTGCCGGCGCGAGCTCGCCTCGTCCCATGTGGGCTTGGTTGGTCACGATCACGATGCCCATCCCCACCTCTTCGCGCAATCGGACGAGCGCGTCCGCGGATCCTGGGATCAGCTCGATCTGGTCGGGGTCAGTGATGTGGTCGCGCTCGACGTTGATCGTTCCATCGCGATCGACGAGGGCGAACCTGCGGGTCATGAGGAAGGGGCCCAAACGTCGCGCCCGCGCCTCGCCCGCACCCCATCGCTCGAGAAAGCGAACGAGGCGAACTGTCCTCCCGATCGCTCGAGGGCGGTGCGGATCGTCTCGTGCGCGGAGGGCGGAGCAGCCAGGAGGAGGTAGCCGCCACCGCCCGCTCCGCAGATCTTGCCCCCGATCGCGCCCGCGGAGCGGGCGGCGGAGAGCATCTCCTCGATCGGGGTGTGCTCGGCGATGTACGGGTTCATCTGCTTCTTCGCGACGAAGGCGTCGTCCAGCAACGACCCGAGGACGTCGATGTCCCCCCGCTCGACGGCGTGCCGCATGGCGAAGGCCATCTCCTGGAGGCGCTTCATACCCAGGATCGTGTCCTCCCGTCCTTCGCGATGCAGCTGGATCTGACGATCGATGAGACCGACGTTCCGACGGACGCTCCCCGTGTAGCACAGGAGCAGCTGACGACCGAGCGCGGCGAGCGTCTCCGCGCTGGCGCCCACGGGGCTCACGGACACCTCTGCGCGCGAGAACTCGAGGAAGTTGAAGCCGCCGAACGCTGCGGCGTACTGGTCCTGCCACCCGCCGCTGATCCCGAGATTCTCACGCTCGATGCGGTGGGACAGGCGCGCAACCTCGTGCGCCGTGAGTGGGCGATCCGTCAGCATCGCGAGGGCGGCCACGACCGCCGTCACGAGGGCGGACGAGCCACCGAGGCCGCTTCCCGGAGGGGCGTCGCTCTCGATCTGCAGGTCGACGCCTCGGGTGATGCCCATCCTCGCGATCGCGGCCTTCGGCAGGTCCATGACGCCGTCGTACGCGGGCCCTCGGTCGAGGTGGTACGCGACCATGTGGCCGAGGTCGAGCGAGCGCACCCTGATCTCCCGGTCGTCGCGCGGCGCGAGCCGGACGCGGACCGAGTGGTCGATCGTTGCCGAGAGCACCGCCCCGCCGTGCTCCTCGTACCAATGGGGAAGGTCGGTACCGCCACCGCAGAAGCTGATCCGGAGCGGCGCGACGGCGTCGATCGGGGTGCGGTCGGGCTCCACACGAGCAAGTCTAGGGGCGCCGATCGCCTGGCGACCGGTGCCGACCGCGTCGATCCTTCGCGTCAGGCGACGTTGCGCTGGAGCCGACGACGTTGCTGCTCGGTCGTCGCACCCCAGACGCCGTAACGCTCCCCGTTCTTGAGCGCCCACGCGAGGCATTCCTCGCGGATCGTGCAGACGTTGCAGAAGGCGAGCGCCGGCCCCGCCTCCTCCTCAGAGATTGGGAAGAAGACATCCGGGTCGATCCCGAAGCAGGCGGCGCGGTCCTGCCAGAGATCCGGGGGGGACGGATTGGCGGGAAGCGCATCCACGTCAACGTCGGGGAATCGGTCGATCCTCACCTTCGTCGCACCCCCCCTTCGCGGCCGCGGGCAGGCCGAGGCCGATTCATAACAGAGCGCTCGCCGCCAAGGGAAGGGGGCGAAGGCACCCATTGCGCCCTCACCTGACAGGG
>VAYF01000183.1 GCA_005883885.1 Actinomycetota bacterium
GGCGTCTTCTACATCCAGGTGAACGGGTGGTACTCGGGGGGCCGCTACAAGCTGATCCTCAAGAGGGTCTAACCGGGCGAAGAGCGCATGGCGACCATCGACGGCGTCCGCCGGATCGCGCTCAGCCTCCCTCGGACCGAGGAGGCGCTCGTCCGCGATCGCGTCAAGTTCCGCGTCGGGCGGATCGTCTACCTCGCCTTCTCTCGCGACGAGACGGTGATGGGATTCGCGTTCCCGAAGGAGGAGCGCGAGTCCCTCGTCTCCTCCAGGCCCTCGACGTTCCTGATGCCGCCGCCTTCGGACCTCCGCTACAACTGGGTGGACGCTCGGCTGAGCGCGATCGACGACGTCGAGATGGAGGAGATCGTCATCGACGCGTGGCGGATGGTCGTGCCGAAGCGGGTCGCTGCCGCGCACCTCGGCGACTGAGCGCCTCCGGGTCGCTCAGGCGGCTCGCGGCGGCTGGCGGAGCTCCGTCTCCGGGACGTGAGCGCCGCCGGCCTGCGCGCGTCGCCACCCCACCATCGCGGGGCCCGAGAAGGCGAGGGCGGCGGCGGCCGCGGCGTTCATGAGCGGAAGCTCGATCCCTCCGTTGGTGTTCCACAGCCCGTTCGGCAGATGGACCACGACGCCCGCCGCCGTCATCACCCCGATCACCCCGGCGGCACCGAGCGGTGTGAGGAGGCCGAGCAGGATGAGCGAACCTCCCCCTGTCTCGGTGAGACCGGCCAGGATCGCGAGCGGAGGCGCGGGACGGAATCCCACATGGTCGAAGAACCGAGCCGTCCCGGCCGGACCACCGCCGTTCCACCATCCGAAGAGCTTCTGTGTTCCGTGCCCGATGAACAGGGTCCCGATGACGAGTCGCAGGATCAGCAAGCCGATATCCACGGGCGCCACCTCCTCGAACGTCTATCCCGTGTGGACGCTTCCAGCCAATCCACGGATCCAATCGTGCAGGACATCCCGCTCCTCCATCGGACGCTTCGGTGCGTCCTGAACCATGCGCCCGGACCGCGAGCGCTGGTAGAAGGGCCGGCGCTCCTCATGGATCCCACAGGTGTTGGTCCCGTTGTAAACGGACAATCGCGTGTCGCAACCGTCGAACCGGCAGACGCGGCCGGTCGCGTACCTCCTGGAGGTCTTGCTCTCGCCCAGGCCACGGCCCCGCATCGCGTTCATCGCCTGACTCCTCCTTGTGATGTCATCCGCCTTGCTACCCGGCCCGAACGAAGGGCAAACGCGGTGGAGGATCAGGGCGAGATCTGGTTTCGGGCTCCTCGACAGGGGTACCACCTGTCCGTGAGCCCGGCGTGGGGTGCCCCGCGGCCGGCCGGAAGACCCGCTGCGGGGCACCCTCGACCATGATCGAAGGCCGGCGAGTCTAGCTCCCCGCTTCCTCTTCCTCTTCGTGTTCCAACTCGTCCAGCACCGTCTCGGACAGCTTCTCCGAGCCGATCATGCGGTTCCGTGCCTCATCCGTTGCCCGGATCAGTTCATCCAGCTTCACGTGCATCGCGAGCGAGTCCCGGTTGATCGTGTTCTGGATGACGAACACCATCAGGAAGGTCAGCACGGTGGTCGCCGTATTGATGATCAATTGCCAGGTGTCGGAGAACCCGAAGATCGGCCCGGAGACGGCCCAGACGAGGATGATCACGAAGGCAGCCGTGGCTGCGGCCGCATGGCCCGTGATGCGAGCGGCTGCGCTCGCGAACGCGTCGAACCGCCCCACCTTCCGTTCGTGATCCACTCGTCTTACCTCCCGTCCTCGTGGGCTTATCGAGAAGAGCTGCACCGCACGTATGCCCGTTCGTCGCGGGCAGCAAACGCCTGCCGGTCGATCCGGGTTGCCCTTCGACTCGTTCACGCGACAGGATGGTCCGGCCAGCGAGGAGGTCCCGATGGGTGATGACGACGCGGAGCGGGTCCGCCGCTCCGAGCTGATCCCCTCGATGACCCGCGCCCTTGCGGCGGCCGTCACGACGGCCGAGGTGGCGCAGGCGACCGTCTCCTCCTTGCTGACGACCACCGAGGCCGACGAGGTCGCCTTCGCGGTCGTGCAGGACCGAGGGCGCCGTCTGCGGGTCATCGCCGCGACGGGGACCACGCTCCTCGGCGGCCCGCGCTCCGTCGTCGACCTCGTCACCGACCCGGAGCCTCCCGTGGCCGGCGCGATCCGATCGGGAGGGATCGTGGTGGAACTCGCGCGATCCACCCCTTCGAGCGTGCGAGCGTACGCGCCGGTCTTCGAAGGGGATCGGGTCGCGGGCGTCATCGCGATCGCGTTCGCTCGGTCGACCGAGCCGACGGATGCCGAGCTGTCGGTGCTCGAGGGGACGGCGGATCGTGTCGGGATCGCGCTCGAACGCGCCCGCCTATTCCGGGCCGAGCGGACGGCGCATGCCGCGGCAGACCGGGCGAAGTCACGGGTGGAGCGCCTCCAGGCTGCCACGGCGGAGCTGGCGAAGGGGCTCTCGCAACGGGACGTGACCCGAGCGGTCCTTCGGGAAGCGGTCCGGGCCGTCCGCGCGCATGGAGGAGCGCTCGCCTTGCCGTCGGACGACGACCGGCTGGAGCTCGTCGCGACGGAGGGGATCGCGGAACGGTTCGGGAACGACGACGGGGAACCCATGCACCTCCCGATCACGTCCCCGTCGGCGATCGCGTCCGCCTACCGTGACGGTTCCCTCGTGGTCGTCCCGGATCATGCCGATTGGGTCGCACGGTTCCCTGCAGGTGCCCTTCTGTTCGACGGCGTCGCGAACTCGCAGTTCTCCGTTCCGATCCTGGCGCAAGGGCGGCCGATCGGAGCGCTCGGTCTGTACTTCCGCGATGAGCGGCGACCCACCGAAGTCGACGTCCGGCTGGTCACCTCGTTGACGGAACAAGCGGCGATCGCCTTGGAACGGGCGCGGCTGGTGGAGAGGGAGCGAGCCGCCGCCGAGCGGACGCGCCAGCTCCAGGCCGTGACCGCAGCGCTCGCCAAGGCCGCCACGGAGCGGGACGTGGGCCGAGTGCTCAGCGACCATGCACGCCGGGTGGGCGCGATCGACGCCACCGTGGACCTCCGCGGCACGCGGGAGATCGGCGCGACCGGCGCCGCTCTCCCGCCCGGGTGGGACCACGACGACGACTCAACGGGCGTCGTCGAGCTGCCGCTGGTCGAGGACGACGTCGACATCGGGGTCCTGTCTGTTCGCCTCCCCGCTCCGCGGTCACCGACCGAGGAAGAGCGACAGCTCTGGACCGATATAGGACGGCAAGCTGCGCAGGCGCTGGTGCGAACGCGCTTGTACGCCGATCTGCAACGGTCGCGCCAGCGATTGGCGCGACTCCAACAGGTCACGTCCGCGCTCTCGGCGGCCCGAACACCCGCTGAGGTCGCGACGGAGGTGCTCGACCGAGGACTCCCGGCGCTCGGGGCGGCGACCGGCTGGCTCTACGTCGTTGATGAGCATGACGATGCGCTCACGCTCATCCGTCCCGACGGATCGAGCGACACGCAGGGGCGCGTCGAACTGACGGCCGCGGTCCCGGTCGCCGACGTCGTTCGGACGCAGGGATCGGTCCTGCTCCCATCGGCCGACGAGGCCCGGCAGCGGTACCCGGCGATGTTCGGCACCGACGGGCCGGTCCCGCACGGCGAGCGAGCATGGGCCTGGCTGCCGCTGCGCGTCGGTTCCCATGTCGTCGGTGGGATGGGTCTGAGCTTCGCAACGGAGCGATCGTTCGACGGGCAAGAGCGCTGGGCGCTGGAGACGCTCGCGGATCAGGTCGCGCAAGCGCTCGAGCGATCCCGCTCGTACGCGGCCGAACACCGGATCGCCGCCGTGCTTCAGGAGAGCCTCCTTCCGAGCGCCCTCCGCAACGTCGGTCCCGCCCGCGTCGCCGCCCGGTACCTTCCCGCCGCGACCGAGGCGTCCGTTGGTGGAGATTGGTTCGAGATGCTCGACCTGCCGGGCGAGCGACTCGCCGTCTCCGTCGGGGATGTGGTGGGGAGCGGGATCGGCGCCGCGGCGGCGATGGGACAGATCCGCAGCGCGGTCCGCGTGCTCGCCCTGGCCGGGAAACATCCGATGGAACTGCTCGAGACGATGGACGCGTTCGCCGAGTCGGTCGAGGGCGCTCCGATGTCGACGGCCGTCTGCGCGGAGCTCGACACGCGAACGGGTCGCATCACGTATGCGTGCGCGGGCCATCCACCGCCGCTCGTGGTCGGGCCCAGCGGAGCCCGCTTCCTGGAAGGCGGCCGGCGGCCGCCGCTTTCGATGCCGCCCGCGAACGCGGCCGTATCCGATGCGTCCGACCATCTGGAACCGGGCGAGACGCTGGTCCTGTATACCGACGGGCTGATCGAACGGCGGGGTGAGGCCGTCGATGAGGGCCTCCGACGCCTCGCCGAGGTCGCGACCCAGCTCGCGGACCGCGGGCCGGACGCGCTCGCGGAGCGGATCGTCTCGCAGTTGCTACCGGACGGCGCTGCCGACGATGCCGCCGTCCTCTGCGTTCGATACGAGCCGGTGACGGCGGTATCGACGGTCCCCCACTTCGTCATCCATCTCCCCGCCGCCGCGGAGGAGCTCGCGGCCCTTCGGAGCGCCATCCGAGGATGGTCGATGCGCGCGGCGATCCCGGTCGACGTGACGGAGGAGATCATGCTGGCGATCGGGGAGGCGTGTGCGAACGCGATCGAGCACGCCTATCGGGATCGCCCGGGGAATCTCACCGTCGAACTCAAACTACGGTCCGGCGACGAGGTCCTGGCCGAGGTCCGAGATGACGGTCAGTGGCGTGATGAGGGTCTTGCGTCCACGCGCGGCCGCGGCATGACCCTGATGCGAGAGCTCATGGATACGG
>VAYF01000184.1 GCA_005883885.1 Actinomycetota bacterium
AAGACGTGTCGATGGTCATCCCGGGCGTCTGAGGTCGGCGGCCGGTGGGGCGCACATGCGCCCCACCGGCCGACGGTTCGTGGTTCGATAGCGCCATGAAGGTCGTGACGTCGGAGAAGGCCTCCGCGTTCATCGGTGAACGCGGAGGCCAGGTGTGGGTCTGGCTCGATCCTCGCCGGGGCCTGGTCGGATCGTTCGTCTGGCTCGAGGCGCATTGCGAGCCACCTCGTTCGAGTCGCCGGTCAAGCTTCACGCGAAGCTCCCGACGACCGCATCGTTTCCGGGCGTTGGAGTCCGAGGGGCTCACCGTTCACTACGACTGGGGCAGGCTCGATCCGCCCGACGAGCTGCACTTCGATGTGAAGGGCTGGCGGAAGGCCACCCGCCGGCTGGAGGCCTACTGGAACGGGTGCGTGTTCGCGGGCGACGACATCCCGGCGCCCCGTCCTACGTCCTAGGCGGCAGCGGCTCCCTCGCCGCGTCCAACCACCCGTCCACGCGCGCATCCTCCGCGTTGGCCAGGAGCCGGCGGAAGTGGCGAGCCGCGTAGTCGACGTAGTCGAAGTCGAGCGTCGAGATCGCCTGTTGCACGACCCCCCACATCGCCTCGCGCAGATCGGAGACGATCCGCATCAGCGCCAGCCGGGCCCGGTGGACGTCGCGCACCTCACCGAAGTAGGTCCGCAGCAGGAGGGCCTGCGCATCCTCGTCGAGCCCGTTGTTGATCGACAGGTTGCCCAGGTCGAAGAACGGGTCGCCCATCCCGGCGTACTCGTAGTCGACGATCCACGTGTGGTCCCCCTCCAGGAGGAAGTTCGCGTTCAGGAGGTCGTTGTGACAGGTCGTGAGCGGCGCCGGCGCCCGGGCGAAGGCTTCCTCGATCCGCCCGGCGACCGCGTGCGCGGCCTCGTAGTCGGGCGGCACCTGGACGCCGCGCGCGGCCGCGATGTCCCGGAACCCTTCGACGATCCGGAACACGGGGAAGGTCGCTCGGATCGGCCGGCTGCCGTGGATCGCGCGGATCGACGCCACGACGGACCGCATCACGGCCTCGTCCTCGAGCTCGTCCTCCGGGATCGGGCTGCCGCCGACGAACCGGGTCACGATGCAACCCAGATCGGGTTCGAAGGCGACCACCTCGGGACCGACGCCGGCTTCGGCGGCGACCCGCCCGGCCTCGACCTCGGCCGCTCGATCGATCCCGAGCAACTCGGTGTCGGTTCCCGCGAGCCGGAGGACGAACGTCTCGCCGTCGACCTCGACCCGGTAGTTGCGGTTGGTGATCCCGGCCTCGATCGGAACGACGGCCGTTGCCCTGCCGGGCCACACCGTCGCGAGCGCGGGCTCGAGCCTCGGGTCATCCGACATCGCGGCGAACCGTAGCATCAGCAGGTAGCGTTGCACCCGTGGCGCTTCCGCTCGAGGACTACGCGATGATCGGCGACACGCATACCGCGGCGCTGGTGGGTCGCAACGGCTCGATCGATTGGCTCTGTCTCCCGCGGTTCGACTCCGGAGCGTGCTTCGCGGCGCTCCTCGGTGACGAGACGCGCGGGCGGTGGCTCCTGTCCCCGACCGGAAGCTTCCGGACGCGGCGTCGCTACCGCGCGGACACGCTCGTGCTGGAGACGGAGCACGAGACGGAGACCGGAGCCGTCCACGTCACGGACTTCATGACGCCGCGCCGTGCGCAGGCTCGGGTCGTTCGCCTGGTTCGCGGCACGCGAGGCGTCGTGTCCATGCATTCGGAGCTGCTCCTGCGCTTCGATTACGGGCTGGCTGTTCCGTGGCTCCGTCAGGGACGGCGGAGCGTCATCGCGGTCGCCGGACCGGACGCCGTCGAGCTGCGGACCGACGCCCCGCTCGACGTCGTGACCGGCAACGTTACGTCGGACTTCCGCATCGCCGCCGGGGATCGGGTCGCGTTCACGATGACCTGGCACCGTTCGTTCGAGCCGCCGCCACCGCGGATCGATCCATGGGACGCGCTCCGGAGCACGGTCCGGTACTGGAGCGACTGGACGGCGCGATGCACGTACCGAGGGGAATGGCGCGACGCGGTCATCCGGTCGCTCCTCACGCTCAAGGCGCTCTCCTACCGGCCGACGGGAGGGATCGTCGCCGCGCCGACGACGTCGCTCCCGGAGGAGCTCGGTGGCGCGCGCAACTGGGACTATCGGTTCTGCTGGCTCCGCGACGCCACGTTCACGCTCTACGCGATGCTGATGGCCGGCTACGAGGATGAGGCCGAGGCGTGGCGCGAATGGCTGCTCCGCGCCGTCGCCGGCGACCCGCGTGATCTGCGGATCATGTACGGCCTGGCCGGCGAACGCCGCATGCCGGAGCTCGAGATCGAATGGTTGCCGGGCTACGAGGATTCCCTTCCCGTGCGGGTCGGGAACGACGCCTCGCGGCAGTTCCAGCTCGATGTGTACGGCGAGGTCCTCGACCTGCTGCACCAGGCATCCCGCGAGGGGCTGCCGCACGAGGCCGCCGCGTGGGAGATGGAGCTTCGGATCCTCGACGTGTTGGAATCGGCCTGGCAGGAGCCGGACGAGGGGATCTGGGAGGTCCGCGGCGGGCGCCAGCACTTCACGCATTCGAAGGTGATGGCGTGGGTGGGCGTCGACCGGGCGATCCGCGACGTCGAGCTGTTCGGGTTCCCCGGTCCGGTCGAACGATGGCGAGCCCTGCGCGACGAGATCCAGCACGAGATCATGGCCGAGGCGTTCGACGAGGAGCTCGGGTCGTTCGTCCAGTCCTACGGCTCGAAGGAGCTGGACGCTTCGCTCCTGATGTTGCCGTTCGTCGGGTTCATCTCCGCGGACGACCCGAAGATGGTCGGCACCGTCGCCGCGATCCAGGATCGGCTGATGGTCGACGGATTCGTCCGGCGCTACGACACCGCGTCGCGCGTCGACGGTCAGCCCGGTGGCGAGGGGGCCTTCATCCCATGCACCTGCTGGCTCGCAGACTGCCTGTCGTTGCAGGGACACGACGAGCAGGCACGGGAGCTCTTCGAGCGCGTCCTCGACGTCCGCAACGACGTCGGCCTCCTGTCGGAGGAGTACGACGTGGCGAACGGCCGGCTGATCGGCAACTTCCCCCAGGCGTTCTCGCACGTCTCGGTGATCGGGACGGCGCGCAACCTCTCTCGCGGCGTCGTCGGACCGGCGGAGCGGCGGCTGCGCCGCCCGCTTCGGATCGGCCGGGTGGCGCTGCGGGGCGTCCGGCGGTGAGCCTCGAGGAGGTGAAGCCGCGGCTCGCCCGCGCCGCCCTCCTGCTGGATTTCGACGGGACGCTCTCGCCCATCGTCGTTCGGCCGGAGGAGGCACGGCCGGTCGCCGGTGCGGAGGAGGTCCTCGCCGGGCTGGTCGAGCGCGCCGGGAGCGTCACGATCGTCACGGGACGTCGATCAGGCTTCATCCGGAGCGTGTTGCCGGTCGACGGCCTCGACGTGATCGGCCAGTTCGGGATGGAGGGTTTCCCTCCCATGCCCCCGGAGGTCCTCGCCGAGGTCAACGCCGCGGGCGCCGAAGAACCGGGGGTGCGGGTGGTGAACAAGGGCGCCAGCATCGCCGTGCACGTCCGAACCGCGCCCGATCCCGATGCGGCAACGGCCCGGATCTCGGGGCCGCTCGTTGCGATCGCCGAACGGTACGGGCTCGACGTGCTGCCGGGGAAGCGCGTCCTGGAGCTCGCTCGGAGCGGGAGCAGCAAGGGGACGGTGGCCGCCGAGGTCGTCGCCCGCACCCGCGCCGAGGCGGCGCTCTACGCGGGCGACGACCTCGGCGACGTGCTCGCGTTCGATGCGCTGGAGGTGCTCGCCGCGGATGGCGTCGCGATCTGTCGGATCGCCGTGGTCGGCGAAGAGACGCCGGAGGAGCTGATCGCGAAGGCGGATCTCACGGTCGCCGGCCCCGAGGAGCTGGTGGCGCTCCTACGAGAGCTCTGACGGTCGCAGCTCGTAGCCGTCACCGGTCCGCGCCACCGTGCCGCTGACCGGCATGTGTGATGCCGCGAGCTGGAGGCCGGCGGCGGCTGCTCGTTCGAGCAGCCGCCGCCTCGTCGCTTCGTTCGTTCGCCCGTCCATATCCGACAACGAGACCCACTCGGGATGCGGGACGTTGAGCTGGGAGACGAAGGTGTCGCCGGCCCACAGCACCGCGTCGTTCACGACGACCGCGAGGTGCCCGGGCGTGTGCCCGGGAGCCTCGATCGCTTCGACACCGGTGGCGACGTGGGCGCCGCCTTCGACGGTGTCGAGCAGCTCGGCATCCAGCAGCGCCGTGAGGGCCGTCTGCGCGGGGAGCCCGGCGCCGTTCGGCAGGGCCTCGGCCTCCGCCGAGGA
>VAYF01000185.1 GCA_005883885.1 Actinomycetota bacterium
CAGCTCCTCGTCGAGATGGACGGCTTCGAGACGAACGAGGGCGTCATCCTCATCGCCGCTACCAACCGCCCCGACGTGCTCGATCCGGCGCTCCTCCGACCGGGGCGCTTCGACCGGCGCGTCGTCGTGCCTCGCCCGGACGTGAAGGGCCGCGAAGGCATCCTCCGCGTGCACACGCGGCGCGTGCCGATCACCGACGACGTGAACGTCGAGCTGCTCGCCCGTCAGACCCCCGGCTTCGCCGGCGCGGACCTCGAGAACCTGGTGAACGAGGCCGCGCTCCTCGCCGCTCGCAAGAACAAGGACAAGGTCGACATGTCCGACTTCGAGGTGGCGAAGGACAAGGTCATGATGGGGGCGGAGCGGAAGTCGATGATCATCAGTCTCGAGGAGCGGCGGAATACCGCCTACCACGAGTCGGGACACGCGCTGGTGGCGAAGCTCATTCCCGACGCCGACCCCGTCCACAAGGTGACCATCATCCCGCGCGGCAGCTCGTGCTCGGCCACATGACCACCGGCGCGGGCAACGATCTCGAGCGCGCCACCGAGCTGGCGCGGAAGATGGTGTGCGAGTGGGGCATGAGCGAGAAGCTCGGGCCGATCACCTACGGCAAGAAGGAGGAGGAGATCTTCCTCGGGCGGGACTTCACGCAGCGGGCGGAGTACTCCGAGGCCACGGCCGTCCAGATCGACAACGAGGTCCGTCGCGTCATCCTCGAGGCGTACGAGCGGGCGAAGCTCCTCCTCCGCCGGAACACCGAGGTCTTGCACAAGATGGCCGAGGCGCTGCTCGAGCGCGAGGTCATCGACGGGGGCGAGATCGACGAGATCCTGCGGCAGTATGGGAACCAGAACGGTGGCCTCCGGGACGCGGCGGCCGCCACGGCCTGAGGCCGGCGCCGCCTCCGCCCCGGCGAGACCCGCGCCCGAGACGCCCGTGCTCGAGACCCGCTCCGGAGCGGTGTCGCTGTCGCACGTGGCGGTCATGGGCATCCTCAACGCTACCCCCGACTCGTTCTCCGACGGCGGCGCGCACCTCGACCCGGCACGGGCGGCAGACGCGGCTGCCCGGATGGTGGCGGAGGGGGCGGCGCTCCTCGACGTGGGCGCCGAGTCGACCCGCCCCGGGGCCGAGCCCGTCCTCGCCGTCGAGGAGCGGCGGCGGCTCCTCCCGGTGCTGCGGGCGATCCGTGCGGCCGTCCGGGTACCCATCGCGGTCGATACCACGAAGGCGGAGGTGGCGGCCGCCGCGCTCGACGCGGGCGCCGATCTCGTGAACGACGTGAGCGCCGGCCGCTTCGACCCAGAGCTCCTGCGCCTCTGCGCCGCGGCGCGGGTCCCGGTCGTCCTCATGCACATGCAGGGGACGCCCGTGACCATGCAGCGCGCGCCGTGTTACACCGACGTGGTCGCCGAGGTGCAGGCGTTCCTCGCCGAGCGAGCCGCGGCCGCCCGCGCGGCCGGGGTTGCGCCCGCCGCGATCCTCGTCGATCCCGGCATCGGCTTCGGCAAGACCACCGCGCACAACTGCGCGCTGCTCCGCCACCTCGACGACCTGGCGTTGCTCGGGTATCCGCTGGTGGTGGGTGTGTCGCGCAAGGGCTTTCTCGGCGAGCTCCTGGGCGGGCGGGCGGTGGGCGGCCGGCTCTTCGCCACGGCAGCGGCGGTGACGCTCGCCGTGTCGCGGGGCGCGCGCATCGTCCGGGTCCACGACGTGGGGGCGATCCGCGACGTCGTCACGGTGGCCGAGGCCCTCCTCGGGAGAGACCCGGCGTGAAGGAGCTCCTCCAGAGCTTCCGCTGGCAGGATGGCGTCGACATCCTGATCCTGGCGTTCATCATCTACTGGGGGATCAACCTGATCCGCGGCACGCGCGCCGTACCGATGCTCATCGGGCTGGGGATGGTCTACGCCATCTACTTCCTCTCGGGGCAGTTCGAGATCTACACGATCAACGTCCTGCTCCAGCACCTCCTCGGCTGGTCGCTCGTGCTCGTCTTCATCGTCTTCCAGAACGACATCCGACGCGCCCTCACGCAGGTCGGCATGCAGCCGCTCTTCTCCCCCAAGGACCGCGTCGCCCAGGGGCAGGCGGTCGAGGAGCTGGTGAAGGGCGTCACCTACCTCGCCTCGCGGCGGGTGGGCGCGCTCATCGTGCTGCAGAGCGAGATCGGGTTGAACGAGTACATCGAAGTGGGCACGCCACTCGACGCCCAGGTCTCGAAGGAGCTCCTCATCAGCATCTTCATGCCCGTCTCTCCGATTCACGACGGCGCGCTCATCATCCAGCACGGGCGCATAACCGCCGCCGGCTGCTTCCTGCCGCTCACCACCAACCCCACCGTCTCGAAGACGCTCGGCACGCGCCACCGCGCGGCCATCGGCCTCACCGAGGAGACCGACGCGCTCGCCATCGTCGTCTCCGAAGAGGATGGCATGATCTCTCTCGTGCGCGAGGGGAAGATCACGCGCGACGTGGACGCCGCTACGCTCCGCACGACGCTGCAGCGCCTGCTGGTGGAATGAGAAGAGAGCGGGGGAGGGGGCGCCGGGGGATGGACGCGGGATGAGACTCTTGGCTCTCCGCCCGCGTCCGGGGGCCTCCGCGCCCGAGCCGGTGCCGGCGGCGCCGCCGGGACCGACGCCACCCTGGCGCCGCCTCCTCCGCGTGCCGAGCCGACGCGGGCTGCGCGAGGGGCTCCGGCAGAACCCGGGCATGAAGCTCGTCTCGCTCCTGCTCGCCTTCTTCCTCTGGTTCTCCATCAACGTGAGCGAGCGGGACGCCGAGCGCGTGGTCGAGCTGCCGGTCACCATCCGGAAGCTCCAGCCCGGGCTCATCGTGACCACCCCGCCGAGCAAGCCGATCAACGTGACACTCCGCGGCCCGCGCACCATCCTGGATGGTGTCGACGAGCGCAAAGTCCGCCTCTCCCTCGACCTCGCCAGCGCCACCGCGGGCGATACGCGCATCGAGCTGAGCGCCGACATGCTGCGCCCCGAGCTACCCCGCCGCATCAAGATCCTGCGCCTCGAGCCGGCCCGCGTGAAGATCCACGTCGAGCGGCTGGCGCGACGGCGCATTCCGGTGCGCCCGGATTTGGCGGGCATGCCGGCCCTGGGGTATACCGTTGCCGAATCGACCGTGGTGCCGGACCACGTCGAGGCCACGGGCCCTGCGAGCAAGGTGGACGACTTGAAGGAGATCTCGACCGAGAGCATCGATCTCCGCGGCGCCGCCGAGACGATCCAGCACGATGCCCTCCTCGCGTGGGCCGGCGACTTCGTCAGCTTCACGCCCGACCACGTCACGGTGAGCGTGACGCTCGAGGAGGTCATGGTGTCGCGCGACTTCCGCCGCGTCGACGTCCACATCCTGAACGCCGACGCCTTCCAGGCACAGGTCGTCCCCGCGCAGATCGATCTGACCGTGCGCGGCCCGCAGCGCCTGCTGCACAACTACCGCCTTCCGGACGGGGTGGTGACCGTCGACGCCGCCGGCCTCCCGGCGGGCAGCCATCACGTCGCGCCGCACGTCGAGCTCTCCGCCGACCTCGAGGTGAGCCGGCGGCAGCCGGAGGTCCTGACGCTGCAGCTGACCCCGCGGGGAGGGCGGTAATGGGCCAGCTGTTCGGCACCGACGGGGTGCGCGGCATCGCGAACGTCGAGCCGATGACGTCGGAGATCGCGCTCCGACTCGGGCGCGCGCTCGCCCACGTGGCGAAGCAGTCGAATCGCCGGCACAAGATCCTGATCGGCAAGGACACGCGCCTCTCGGGCTACATGCTCGAGACCGCCATGGCCTCGGGCATCTGCTCCATGGGAGTCGACGTGCTCCTGGTCGGGCCGCTCCCCACCCCGGGCATCGCGTTCCTCACCCGCACGCTCCGCGCCGACGCCGGGGTCGTCATCTCCGCGTCGCACAATGCCTTCCAGGACAACGGCATCAAGTTCTTCAGCCCGACCGGGTTCAAGCTCGCCGACGAGCTCGAGGCGGAGATCGAGCGGCTCGTCCTCTCGGACTCGATCGACGCGCTCCGCCCGACCGCTACCGAGATCGGGAAGGCCTTCCGCATCGACGATGCCGTCGGCCGCTACAACGTCTTCGCCAAGAGCGCGTTCCCGCGCTACCTGACGCTCGATGGGCTCACGATCGCCGTCGATTGCGGCCACGGTGCCGCGTACAAAGTGGCCCCCGAGGTCCTGGAGGAGCTCGGCGCCCGGGTGATCGCGCTCGGCGTCGATCCCGACGGCGAGAACATCAACCGGGACTGCGGGGCGCTCCATCCCGAGGCGCTGCAGGACGCCGTCCGGCGGCACGGCGCCCACGTCGGCGTGGCGCTCGACGGGGATGCCGACCGGGCCATCTGTGTCGACGAGCGGGGCGAGGTGGTGGACGGGGACGAGATGATGGCGATGCTCGCCGCCGAGCTGCACGCCCACGGCGAGCTCCGGCAGGGCACCGTGGTGGCGACCGTCATGAGCAACCTCGGGTTCCACGTCGCCATGCGGGAGCGGAGCATCCGGGTGGTCAGCACCCCCGTCGGGGACCGGAGCGTGGTCGAGGAGATGGTGCGCGGCGGCTACAACCTGGGCGGTGAGCAGTCCGGCCACATCGTGTTCCTCGACCACAACACGACCGGCGACGGCCTCATCACGAGCCTCGCCGTGCTGGCCCTCCTGGTGGAGAAGGGCCGGCCGCTCTCCGAGCTCCGGCGCGTCATGGGCCGCTTCCCCCAGGTGCTGCTGAACGTCCCCGTCACCGCCAAGCCCGACGTCGAGAGCGTGCCCCGCCTGGCGGCCGCGGTGGCGCGGGCGGAGGCCGCGCTCGGCGATCGCGGCCGGGT
>VAYF01000069.1 GCA_005883885.1 Actinomycetota bacterium
CTGACCTCCATACCGGCCGACGCGCCGAGAAGTTCCCTCGAGGAGGGAACCGCCGGCCTCGAAGGACGGTCTGTCGAGATGAACGCCGAGGAGGAGGTCGCGATGCGAAGGCTCCGCGTGCTCGTGGTGTTGGCGTTGGCCGGTTCCGTGGTGTGGGGGACGATGCCGGCCAGCGCCGATGGTGGGGCCTTCATCGAATTCAACCAGACGTACTACCTCCCCGGGGATACGGCCGTTGCCACGGCCTACGTGCTGATCCCGAAGAACAGGCGGTCCATCCTCGATCGGGGTCCGTTCTTCGCGTTCGCGGTACCGAACGGGTCAGCGATCCAAGAGGGGCATCCGATCCCCGATGGCGCCGTCAGGCTCGGCACCTTCGCGATCCACGCGCGCAAGCACGACACGAGGCTCGACCTCACCTTCGCGATGCCAGAGCTCCACGGCGGGAACTACACCGTGCAGATCTGCAACGATCCGTGCACGATCTCAGGGTTCCGTGAGCCTCTCACCGGGTTCTTCTCTATCGTCCACACGGCTCGCGAGCGACGGCTCCTGATCGAGGAACAGAACCTGCGAGGGACGATCGGGAGCCTGAAACGGAAGGTGCACAGGGCAGATCGCGTGTCGGAGGCGGCCGCGCAGCGACTGGCCAGCATGCGGAGGACACGCGACGAGCTGGCGGCTCAACTCGAGCAGGTGCGGAACGAGCTCCTCAGCGCTCAGGCCGTCGCAGCGCGGCGAGGGCTCCTCGTCGACCTGCTGGCGGTCCTGGGGACCTGCATCGCGCTGATCGTGGTTGCCGTCGCCTTCGTACGGAAACGGCGCCGCGCCCCTGCGGTCGTCGACCTGGCTCCCCTCCCGTTGGAGGAAGGGATGGAGCGGGAACCCGCAGGGCTCCCTTGATCCGCCCGACCCATGGGCTATCCCCGTGCCGCCCGGATCGCCCTGATCGTCGCGTCGTCGCCGCTTTCCGCGGCCATGTCGGCGACCGACCGGCCCTCGTCGTCGATCGCTGCCGGGTTGGCGCCACCCACGAGCAGGAGCTCGACCGTTCGCGCATCGCCGTTGTGCGCCGCGGAGTGCAGCGGCGTCCACCCGCCCCGCTGCACCGCGTCCGGATCCGCTCCGGCCTCCAGGAGCAGCACCACGGTGGCCGCGTGCCCGGCGCTCGCGGCCGAGTTCAGCGGCGTGCCCGTCATCCATCCCGTGCCGTGGGCGTCCGGGTCGGCGCCGCGCGCGAGCAACAGTCGAACGGCGCCGTCCTGCCCGAAGAACGCCGCGAGGTGCAGCGCCGTGAACCCGTCCCCGCTCCGGCGATCCGTCAGACCGGGATCGGCCTCGAGGAGCACGGCGAGCCGGTCGAGGTCGCCGAACGTCGCCGCCTCGAAGACATCCAGGGCGGCGACCCGGGCCTTGACGGCCTCGGCGAGCGCGCGATCGAGGCGGTACCGAGCGCGGAGCAAAGCGGACACACCCTCGTGGTCGCGAGCCATCGCGAGGGACGGATCGGCGTCCAGCATGGCGCCGACGCGATCCGCGTCTCCGGCGTCGATCGCCGCGAACAGATCGTCGGATGCACTTGCCATCGCGACACCTTCTCACTATCGTCTCTATTTGCTTAGGCTAAGCAAATATAGATCCGAATAGCGAGATGGCGGCGAGGCGAACTTCCCCAGCGCGAGAGGTGGAGGCCGTCGCCGAGAGGCTCCACTCGGCGGCCCTGCTCCTGTTGCGACGCCTGCGCTCGGAGGGCGATGCCCGTGGCCTCTCCCCTCCTCGCCTGTCGGCGCTCTCGGTCGTCGTCGACGCCGGTCCGATCGGGATCGGCGCCCTGGCGGCGGCCGAGGGCGTGTCGGCTCCTACGATGTCGCGGCTCGTCGACGGCCTGGAGCGGGATGCCCTGGTCAAGCGGGCGGCCGACCCCGACGATGCTCGCGGCGTGCTGGTGCGGGCGACCGTCCGAGGACGCCGGGTCCGCTCGGAGGGCCGGCGGCAACGCATCCGGATCCTCGCCGCGGAGCTGCGACGGCTCTCCCGCGATGAGCTGGACACGATCCGCGCGGGCGCCGAGCTGATCGAGCACCTCGGCACTCGTGGCGAGCCTCACGGCAGATCGGGACGCTCTGGATAGGTCGGGAACGCAGGTGGTCGACGTGCTAGACGCCGCCGGCCCCGGAGGAACACCAAGGCGACCACCACGCCGAAACCGAACCCGCCCACGTGCGCCCAGTACGCGACGCCGCCGTTCACCTCCGCCGCCAGACCCGAGACGCCCTGGAAGAGCTGGAGCACGAACCACAACCCGAGCACGACGAGCGCAGGCAGCTCGATCAGGGTGATCAGGAAGAAGAAGACGACCGTCAGGATGCGCGCCCTCGGGTAGAGCACGATGTAGGCACCGAGCACCGCAGCGATCGCTCCCGAAGCGCCGACGTTGGGGATCGTCGAGTTCGGCGCCAAGCCGAACTGCAGCGCGACGGCGGCGATCCCGCCGAGCAGGTAGAACGCCAGGTACGCGAGCTTGCCGAGCGCATCCTCGACGTTATCTCCGAAGATCCAGAGGAAGAGCATGTTGCCGCCCAGGTGCAGCCAGCTCGCGTGCAGGAACATCGCGGTGACGATCGAGAGCCAGACGTTCTTGTCGGGACACTCCCGCCCAAGGTAGTCCTGGAGCTGCGTCGCGTCGGCGCTCGTGACGCTGTAGTCGTTGCGGATGTCCTCACGACCTGTGGCTCCGCTCCGCGCCAACGGAACCTGATGCGCGAGCTCGTAGGGGATCTGTCCGTGACACCAGAAGAAGGTCTGCTGGGCCAGCTCGGCGTCCTTCTCGTGCCGGAGGGTGGGCTGCCAGAAGAGGAACGCGATCACGTTCGCCGCGATCAGCGCGACCGTGACGAGCGGGACGCGCTGGCGCCGCGTCGAGTCACGGATCGGCAACATCGCTCAGATGCGGACGCGCGCGCCGTCTTTCCAGACCGCGCGGGCCTCCCGCAGGGAGGTGGGATCCTCGACCGGATCCGCGTCGTACAGCACCAGATCCGCCCGCATCCCGGGGGCGATGCGCCCGACGTCGGGGATCCGGAGCGCCTCGGCCCCATTCGCCGTGGCCGCGACCATCGCCGCGAGGGGCTCCATGCCCCAGTCGATCATCGCGATCACCTCGTTCGGGGCGTTGCCGTGCGGGTTGAACGGCGTTCCGGCATCGGTCGAGCAGATGTGGCGCACGCCCGCACGGATCGATCGCACGTGACCCGCTTTCGCCTCCTCGACCAACGCCTGCGCCTTGGCGACCGCGTACGCCGGTGCCTTGCCCTCGTTGCCGGCGATCCCCATGAGTGCGCTGATCGTCGGACCACGGAAGGTGCCGCGCGCGGCCATCTCCTTGGCGATGCGGGGCGTGACCTGGACGCAATGCTCGACCGTGTCGACCCCGGCGAGGACCGCCTGCAGGATCCCCTCGGCCCCGATCGCGTGCGCGGCGACGCCTCGATCCCATGAATGCGCCTCCTCGATCGCGGCCGTGAGCTCCTCGGGCGTGAACGCGGTGAACGTGGCGCCGATCCCCGGCGTGAGCACGCCACCCGTCGCGATGAGCTTGATCGCGAGCGCCCCCGCGCGGATCTCCTCGCGGACCGCGCGGCGGATCGCGTCGGCCCCGTCGACCTGTCGTGCGATCCCGATGCTATGGCCGTGCCCGCCGGTGATCGTCAGCGCTGAACCCGCCGGGGTCACCCGGGGGCCGGGCACGACGCCCGCCTCGATCGCGCCGGCGAGCTCGATGATCCCGATCCCCCCGAGGTCCCGGACGGTGGTGACGCCGTTGGCGAGATGCTTGCGTGCGTTCACCGTCCCCTTGATCGCTCCGAGCGCCGGCGTCAGCCCGGCTGCCTCCGCGGCGAAGTCTGCACGGCCGTCGAAGCACAGATGGACGTGGCAATCGATCAATCCCGGTGTCAACGCCCGGCCGGGACCGCCCACCTCCCGAGCGGCGCGCGCGTCGCGCGGGGCCCGTGCATGCGGACCGGTCCACACGATGCGGTCGCGGTCGACGAGGACCCCCTGGTGGGCTCGCACCCTCGCCCCGTCGAACACCGTGATGTCGGCGAAGTAGGAGCTCGCCATCTCATCGCACCCACGGCGGAACGATCTCGGAGCCGTCCTCGCGGATCAGTTTCGTCCCGCCGAGCATCGTCACGGTGATCGTCGCGCCGTCGGCGCCGGCCTCCAGGTGATGCCAAGCGCCCACCGGCACCACGACGGAGTCCCCCACGCCGACCGCAGATCGTTCCTCGCCGACCTGGACGGTCCCGCCACCCCGT
>VAYF01000097.1 GCA_005883885.1 Actinomycetota bacterium
GTGCGGACGTGGGCAGGAGTCCGGCCGTGCCGGCGGCCGCCGAGGGACGGCAGCCGTGATCCCGACGCCGGCGCTCGAGTTCCGCCCGATCCTTCCGGAGATCCTGCTCTGCACGTTCGCGATCGTCGGGATGCTGTACGAAGCCTTCGCCCGGCGTCCGGACCCGGTCCCACATCTCGCGATCGCCACCGTCGGGGTGCTTGCGGCCGCGGTGTCGACGGCAGCGCTCTGGCACTGGAGCGGATCGGCCTACGTGTTGGGCGACACCGTAGCCGTCGACAAGTTCTCGGTGGTGTCGCGGTTCGTGCTGCTCGGGGCCGCGCTCGTCGGCTGCCTCTACTACGCGCATTACGCGTCGCGGGACCCGGGATCGTTCCGCGGGGAGTTCTATCCGCTCACGCTGTTCGCCACGGCGGGGATGACCCTGATCACGGCCGCGAACGACCTGATCGTGATCTTCCTGGCGCTCGAGCTCCTGTCGCTCTCGCTCTACGTCCTCACCGGGATCACGGGGCGCCGCCGGGCGAGCGAGGCCGCGATGAAGTACTTCCTGCTGGGGGCCTTCTCCTCGGCGTTCTTCCTCTACGGCGTCGCGATGGCCTATGGCGCCTCGACGTCCACGAAGGTCGTGGGCGTCGCGGCGCCCGGGATCGTTCAGGCGCTCGCCGGGCAGACCGGCTCGCGGGCGCTCGCGCTCCTCGCGATGGCGTTGCTGGTGGTCGGGTTCGGGTTCAAGGTCTCGGCAGCGCCGTTCCACATGTGGACGCCCGACGTGTATCAGGGCGCGCCCACCCCGGTCGTCGCGTTCATGGGGGCGGCCACGAAGGTCGCCGCGTTCTTCGCCCTGATCCGCGTCTTCGACGTGGGGCTCCAGCCGCTCACCTGGGACTGGACCCCGGTGCTCTACGCGCTCGCCGTCGTGTCGATCGTGGTCGGGTCGTTCCTCGCGATCGCCCAGCGCGACGTCAAACGCCTGCTCGCGTACTCGAGCATCGCCCACGCGGGGTTCATCTTGACGGGCTTGACGGCGGCCAACAGCACCGGGATCCGCGCGGCGATGTTCTACCTGGTCGCGTACGCAGCGGTGACGCTCGGTGCCTTCGGGATCGTGATGCTCGTGTCCGCTCGCGGCGAGGAACAGACGTCGCTCGACGCCTACGCGGGCCTCGCACGTCGGAGCCCAGGGCTCGCCGCTCTGATGACCGTGTTCCTGCTCTCCCTCGCGGGTATCCCCCCGACCGCGGGATTCATCGCGAAGGTCACGGTGTTCAGCGCCGCGATCGGCGCGGGGAACTGGCCGCTCGCGGTCGTCGGCGTGGTCGCGAGCGTCGTAGCCGCGTACTTCTATCTCCGCGTCATCGTGTACATGTACATGCGGGAGCCCGCCGAGGGGATCGAGTCGGACGAGGGCGCCATGCCGCGTATCGCGGCGGGTGTGCTTGCGACCGGGATCGTGGTCCTCGGCGTCTTCCCCGGGATCTTGACCGGGATCTTGGAACCGGCGTCGATCGTGAGGTGGTGACCGGATGCGACGGGTGATCCCCGGGCTGGAGAGCTCCGACAGCCCGCTCGAGTCGGAGATCGCGGCCCGTCTGGATCGCGTCGAGGAGGAGCTGGAGAAGGCGGTCGCCGCCGACTCGGACCTGCTCTCCGCGACCGCTCGGTACCTTCTGCAGGCGGGCGGCAAACGGTTCCGGCCGATGCTCGTGCTGCTGGCGGGGTACTTCGGGGACCCCGCCGACCCCCGATTGATCCCCGGCTCGGTGGCGATCGAGCTCTCGCACCTCGCGACGCTGTACCACGACGACGTGATCGACGAATCGGCCGACCGGCGTGGCGTCCCGTCGGCGAACGCGCGATGGGACAACACCGTCGCGATCCTCACGGGCGACTACCTGTTCGCGTTGGCGTCGGAGATGTCGTCCGATCTGGGCCCGGACGTGTGCCGCCTGCTCGCGCGGACGATCACGGTCCTGTGTGACGGGCAGATCCGCGAGGTCGACGCTGCCGGCAGCCTCGAGCAGGACGAAGACGGCTACCTCGAGGTGATCCGTCGGAAGACCGGATCGCTGATCGCGACCTCCTGCCGACTCGGAGGCGTGCTCTCGGATGCCGTCCCCGAGCACGTGGAGACGCTCGAGGCCTTCGGGGAATCCCTGGGACTCGCCTTCCAGCTCTCCGACGACATCATGGACATCACCTCGACGCAGCTGGAGCTCGGCAAGGAGCCCGGGACCGACATGAAGGAGGGCGTCTACACCCTGCCCGTGCTCCACGCGCTCCATCAGGGACCGGACCGGCAGGAGCTTCGCCATCTGTTGGCGCAGGGGGCGCCCGATGGCGAACGGCTCGTGCGCGCGCTGCAGATCGTCCGGGGTGAAGGTTCGGTCAGGCATGCTCGCGACGCGGTCGCGGCTGAGGTTCGCCGCGCCGTGGGCCTCGCCACGCAGCTCCCCGACGGCGCCGCGCGCGATGCTCTGGTGCAGCTCACGCGGTTCCTCGCGACCCGTTGCGGCGCCGACCCGGGTGCGATCGATGGGTAGCTCGCCGGACGGCCGGTCCGCACGAAAGCCGCTGCTAGGATACGGCAGCCTTCGAAGGGGCTCGTGCACAGCGTGACCTACTACGGTTCCTACGGTGTCGTGTTGGCGGTGGTGCTCGCAGGAGCGCTGCTCGTCATCGTGGCCTTCGGGGCGGCACGGCTGATCGCGCCGCGACGGCCGAACGTCGGCGGCAAGCGGACGACCTACGAGTGCGGGATCGACCCCGTCGGCGAGGGTTGGTCCCAGAGCCAGGTCCGCTACTACGTCTACGGATTCCTGTTCGTGATCTTCGACGTGGAATCGGTCTTCTTGTTCCCATGGGCGCGCGTGTTCCAGACGCTCGGCTATCAGGCCGTCGTGTCCATGGCGATCTTCATCGGGATCCTCGCGGTGGGGCTCCTGTACGCATGGCGCAAAGGGGTCCTGACGTGGGCGTGATCACGGAGAAGACGCCGATCGCCAAGATCAAGCCGGTGCGGTTCCTCCTGAACTGGGGGCGCCGGTACTCCCTGTGGGTCTTCAACTTCGGTCTCGCGTGCTGCTCGATCGAATTCATCGCTGCCTCCACGGCGAAGAACGACTTCATCCGTCTGGGGGTCATTCCCTTCGCGCACGGTCCTCGCCAGGCGGACCTGCTCGTCGTTGCGGGCACGCTGACGGACAAGATGGCGCCGGTGATCAAGCGGCTGTACGACCAGATGCCGGATCCGAAGTACGTGATCTCGTTCGGTTCGTGCTCCAACTGCGGGGGGCCGTACTGGGACAGCTACTCCGTGACGAAGGGCGTCGACCAGATCATCCCGGTCGACGTCTTCGTCCCAGGGTGTCCACCTCGACCGGAGGCGCTGCTGCACGGGATCATCCGGCTCCAGGAGAAGATCCGGGACGAGGACATCCAGGAGAAGTTCCGCAGTGGGACGACCGCTGTCAGCTGAAGAGGTCGGGTCCCGCCTGCGGGCGAGGTTCGGCGACGATATCGAGCTCGCCGACACCTTCGGTCAGGTCGCCGCCACGGTCACGGTGGATCGCTATCACGATCTCGTCCGATTCCTCCGCGATGAGCCGGAGCTCGCGTGCGACTTCTGCGACTTCACCGGTGGCGTCGACCTCGGCCCGGACGGTGGATTCGAGGTGGTCACCCAGCTCACCTCCACGGAGCACCACCACGATGTCCGCGTGAAGGTGCGGCTTCCGTCCACCGAACCGGCCTGCCCGACGATCAGCGACCTCTTCCCCACCTGCGACTGGCACGAGCGCGAAACGATGGAGATGTTCGGGATCCGGTTCGAAGGGCACCCGCACCCGGTCAAGCTCCTCCTCGCCGAGCCGTTCGAGGGCTTCCCGCTCCGCAAGGACTTCCCCTTGATGTCCCGTGAGGTCAAGCCGTGGCCGGGGGTCCCCGAGGGCGAGGAAGTCGAGGACGACGAGTGATCGGCGACTCCTCCGTCTTCGACACGTTGGTCGGGGGGTACTGGATCCCGCTCGTCATGAAGGCCGCCGCGGTCCTGGTGGTGTTCCTCGTGGTGCCGCTCGCGGTCGGGTACATGGAGCACAAGGTGCTCGCACACATGCAGGCGCGCCTTGGGCCGATGGAGGCCGGCGCGTTCCACGGCTGGGCCCAGCTGGTCGCCGACGGCGTCAAGTTCATCCAGAAGGAAGACGTCGTCCCTGCGGCCGCGGATCCGGGGGTCTTCTCGCTGGCGCCGGCCGTCGTGTTGATCCCGTACATCGTCACGCTGGTGGCGATCCCCTTCGGGCCTCGCCTTTACGCGCTCGATCTCGACGTGGGGGTGTTCTTCGTCCTGGCGATGTCGAGCGTCGGCGTGATCGGGATCCTCATGGCGGGGTGGGCGTCGGCGAACAAGTTCTCCTTGATCGGAGCGCTCCGCGCGGCGGCCCAGCTGATCGCGTACGAACTTCCGTTGGTGCTGGTCGCCGCCGCGGTCGTGATGCAGGCCGGGTCCATGTCGCTGTTGCAGATCACGGAGGCGCAATCCCACTACTGGAACATCCTCTATCCGTGGCAGCTGGTGGGGTTCGTGATCTTCATGATGGCGGCGGTGGCCGAGCTCACGCGACCCCCTTTCGACATGCCGATCGCCGATTCCGAGATCATCTTCGGCGCGTACACCGAGTACACAGGGTTGAAGTTCGCGTTCTTCCTGCTGTCCGAATACGGCGGCATCGTGGTGATGTCGGCGGTCGCGTCGGTGCTCTACCTCGGTGGGTACCAGCCGCTCCCCGGCTTGTCGATCATCCCGGGGTTCCTGTGGATGTTCGGGAAGATCTTCGCGCTGTCGTTCGTCATCATCTGGCTGCGTGCGACGTTCCCGCGGCTCCGCGAGGACCAGCTCCAGCGGTTCGCGTGGGTCGGGCTCACCCCGCTGGCGCTCGCGTTGATCCTCGTCACGTCCGTGTACAAGGTGGGGGTCTGATCCGTGGAGACGCAGCTCCACGAAGGGTTCGGCCAGGGGCTCGTCAAGGGCCTGTCCGTCACGCTCCGCACGATGCTCCACCGATCGGTGACCGTGCAATACCCGCACGTGCGCCCTGACCTCCCGGCTCGGTCGCGGGGCGTGATCGCGCTCAAGCAGGAGAACTGCACGGTTTGTTACAAGTGCTCGCGCGAGTGTCCCGATTGGTGCATCTACATCGACGCCCACAAGGAAACCCACGAACCCGCGGGCGGCGGTCGCGCCCGCTCGGCCAAGATCCTCGATCGGTTCGCGATCGATTACGCGCTCTGCATGTACTGCGGGATCTGCGTCGAGGCGTGTCCGTTCGACGCGCTCTTCTGGAGCCGCGAGTTCGACTACGCGGAGTACGACATCCATGAGCTGACCCATGAGAAGGAGCGCCTGGAGGAATGGACGTACACCGTGCTGCCGCCTCCGCCGCTCGAAGTGGGCGCCGAGGCCTCTGAGGAAGGACGCGCGTGAACGCACACGAGTACGCGTTCGTGGTCGTCGCCACGATCGGTTCGATCGCGGCCGTGGCCGTCGTCACCGCCCGCAACGTCGTGCACGCGGCGCTGTACCTGGTGGTGACCCTCGCCGCCGTCGGCATCACGTTCCTGTTGCTGGGGGCGGAGTTCGTGGGATGGGTGCAGATCCTGATCTATGTCGGGGCGATCGTGATCCTGTTCCTGTTCGGTCTGATGCTCACGAAGGCGCCGATCGGGCGGGATGCCCTCGACTATCAGAACCGAGCCGTCGGGGCCGTCGTCTCGGTGGTCGTGGCGCTCGGTCTGGGATCGCTGATCCTGCAGGCGTGGCCGCTCGCCAGCACGCCGGCCGCTCCGAGCGCGCCCGGGGGCTCCGATGTCCTGGGCAGAGCATTGTTCAACACCTACGTGCTCCCGTTCGAGGCCGTCTCCTTCCTGCTCCTCGCGGCGTTGATCGGCGCCATCGTGCTGGCCCGGCGGGACGAGGGCACCTGACGTGATCCGGCTGCCCCTCGTGCTGCTGTTCTCCGCGTTCTTGTTCTCGGCGGGGATCTACGGGGTCCTGGCGCGGCGGAACGCGGTCATGGTCCTGATGGCCATCGAGCTGCTGCTCAACGCCGTCAACGTCAACCTGATCGCGTTCGCCGCCGAGCTCCAGGACGTCACCGGGGAGGTCTTCGCGCTGTTCGTGATCGCCGTCGCCGCTGCCGAAGTGGGCATCGGGCTCGCGATCGTCATCCTGCTCTTCCGGAACCGCGCGAGCATCAACGTCGACGAAGTGGACCTGCTCAAGTGGTAGGGCTGCTCGGAGCGGAGGGAGCTTCCGCGGCCGCGAGCAGCGCGGGCTGGTTCGTGGAGCATGCGTGGCTGATCGCGCTGCTGCCGTTCATCTCGGCGGCACTCACCTTGTTCTTCGGCAAGCGGACCCCCGGCGGGGGGCCGGTTTACGGGATCACCGCGATCGGGGCGGGCCTCGTGATGGCACTCGGCGTCCTCTGGCACTTCGTCCAGGGCGGGGGGCCCTACGAGAAGTACGTGGAGTGGTTCCGGATCGGCCCGCTCCACATGCAGCTCGGCTTCTACGTGGACGGGCTGACCGGAGTGATGCTCATCGTCGTCACGTTCGTCTCGTTGATGGTGCACATCTATTCGCTGGGGTATATGCGCGGCGACGTCCGCTACACATGGTTCTTCGTCGTGCTCTCGCTCTTCACGGGAGCCATGCTCGACGTCGTCCTGGCGGGCAACCTGTTCCAGCTGCTTGTGGGGTGGGAGGTCATGGGTGTCTGCTCGTACCTGTTGATCGGTCACTGGTACGAGGATCCGGCGAACTCGGGCGCCGCGATCAAGGCCTTCCTCACCACCCGCGTCGGCGACGTCCCGTTCATGTTCGGGATCTTCGCGTTGATCTTCGCCACCGGGATGACCACGTCGAACATCCAGCTGATCGGACAGACGGTCGCGGGCGGTCACGTATCACTGCTCCTCGTAACGACCGCCGCCCTGCTGCTGTTCGGCGGCACGATCGGCAAGAGCGCGCAGTTCCCGCTCCACGTCTGGCTGCCCGACGCGATGGCAGGGCCGACACCCGTGTCGGCCCTGATCCACGCCGCGACCATGGTCGCGGCGGGGATCTACCTGGTCGCGCGGATGTTCCAGGTGTTCGTGAGCGCCGATCCGATCGCGTTGCACGTCGTCGCGATCATCGGCGCGATCACGTTGTTGCTTGCCGCGTTCCTCGCGTTGGTGCAGGACGACATCAAGAAGGTGCTCGCGTACTCGACGATCTCTCAGCTCGCGTACATGGTGGCCGCGCTCGGCGTGGGCCCCGACGGCTACCCGGCGGCGATGTTCCATCTGTTCACGCACGCGTTCTTCAAGGCGCTGCTGTTCCTCGGGGCCGGCTCGGTGATCCACGCGGTGCACTCGAACGACATGAGCGAGATGGGTGGGCTGCGGAAGGACATGAAGGTGACGTTCTGGACGTTCCTGATCGGGTCGGCGGCGCTCGCCGGGGTTCCGGGGCTGTCCGGGTTCTTCTCGAAGGACGAGATCATCCTGGCCGCGAAGGACTCACACACCTACTGGCTGGCGGTGGTCCTGCTGCTCGGTGCCGTCTTGACCGCCTTCTATACGACGCGGATGGTGCTGCTCACGTTCTTCGGCGAATACCGGGGGAACGCGCATCCCCACGAATCACCGCCGGTGATGACCGTGCCACTCGTACTGCTCGCGGGCGCGACCTGCGTGGTCGGCCTGCTGGGCTTCGCACCCTTGCATGCGCCCTTCTTGGACTGGGTCCACTTCGGCGAGCCGGTCCCGGCCGTCTTCAGTCCGCTCGTCGCGGTCCTCTCGATCGTCGTCGTCGCGATCGGGATCTGGGCCGGATACGTCGTGTACCGGCGGTGGCGGACGCCGGATCCGATCACCGAACTCGGACCCGCGTACGACCTGCTCGAGCACAAGTACTACCTGGACGACCTGTACTGGAACGGGATCGTCCGACCGATCCGGGACCCGATCGCGGCCGGCGTTTACTGGACGAACCAGCACGTGCTCGACGGTGCCGTGAACGGCACGGCCACGCTGGCCTACGCGTTCTCGGCGGTCGTCGCGTGGTTCGACCGGAACGTGATCGACGGCGTCGTGAACGGCGCCGGCAGCGCGATGGAGCTGTTCGGCCGGGGGCTCCGCACGATCCAGACCGGGAAGGTGCAGTGGTACGCCGTCGGGCTGTTCGCCGGCGTGATCTTGTTGACCGTCTTCATCATCAGGCCGTAAGCGAGGAGCGAGGGGACCGATGACCTGGCAGAACTCCGCCATCACGATCACGACGCTGCTGCCCATCGTCGGCGCCCTGGGCGTCCTGCTGGTGCCCAGGGGTGAGGACCGGCTGGTCAAGGGGATCGGTATCGCCATCACTGGCGTGTGCCTCGCGCTCGCGATCGCGATCGCGGCGACGTACCACTACTCCGCGACCTGTGCGGCGCCGCCGTGTCTGCAGTTCGTCCTCAACGTGCAGTGGATCCCGGTGATCGGGGCCCGGTACCACGTGGGGATCGACGGCATCTCGATGCCGCTCTACGTCTTGACGTTCTTGCTCGGGTTCCTCTGCGCGATCTACACGGGCCGGTACGTCCCCGAGCCCGGGCGGATCAAGGCGTTCGTCGCGCTGACGCTCCTGCTCATCACCGGCATGGCGGGAACGTTCATCGCGTTCGACCTGATCCTGTTCTTCGTGTTCTGGGAGCTCGTGCTGGTCCCCATGTACTTCCTGATCGGCGTCTGGGGCTCCGCCAACCGACAGTACGCATCGATCAAGTTCTTCCTGTACACCTTGTTCGGGTCGGTGTTCATGCTGCTGGGGTTCCTGGCCCTCTACTTCAGCGGTCCGGTCGACGCGCTGGGCAAGCACACGTTCGACCTCACCGCGCTCACGGCCTTCGGCGCGGGTGGCGGCTACACGCACCTGTTCCAGCTGGTCGTGTTCGGGGCGATCGCGCTCGGGTTCGCCGTGAAGGTCCCGATGTGGCCCTTCCATACCTGGTTGCCGGATGCGCACACCGAGGCCCCCACGATCGGCTCGGTACTGCTCGCCGGGGTCATGCTGAAGATGGGGACGTACGGCTTCGTTCGGATCGCGCTTCCGGTCCTCCCGCAGGGCGCCGTGGCCTACGCCCCGTGGATCGGGGGCCTCGCCGCGATCGCCATCGTCTACGCGGCGCTCGCGTGCCTGGCGCAGAAGGATCTGAAGCGGCTGATCGCATTCTCCTCGGTCGGGCACATGGGGTTCGTGATGCTCGGGATCGCGACGCTCACGACGATCGGCATCCAGGCGGCCATCTTCGGGATGGTGGCGCACGGCGTGATCACGGGGATGCTCTTCTTCTGCGTCGGGTCGATCTACGACCGGTACCACACGCGACAGATCGCGGACATCGGCGGCGGCATGGCCGAGATCATGCCCAAGCTGTCGGGGATCTTCGCGTTCGTGGCGATCGCGTCGTTAGGGCTCCCTGGCCTCGCGGGTTTCTGGGGCGAGGTGATGGCGCTGCTCGGCGCGTTCAGCCCGAACACCAGCACGGTGGCCGGGTTGAACGTTGGCCTGTTCCGCACCTTCATGATCCTCGGCGGGATCGGGACGATCCTCACGGCCGGCTACTTCCTGTGGATGCTGCAGCGCATCAACATGGGGCTCGCGCCGGAGCGATGGAAGGACCACGGCTTCCGGGACATCCTCACCGTCGAGTGGGTGTCCTGGGTCCCGTTGCTCGTGCTGATCCTGGTCCTCGGCTTGATCCCGAGCATCGTGCTCAACAGCACGGAGCAAGGCGTCAACCTTATCGTCAAGATCTTCGGGGGATGAGCTCTCGGTGACGATCGACTACCACGCGATCCTGCCGGTGCTGATCCTGTCGGCCACGATCGTGATCGTGCTCGTCACCGACCTGTTCCTCTCGCCACGGCGCAAATCGGCATCGATGTGGGTGGCGTTCGCCGGCGTGCTCGCGACGCTCGTCGCTGTCCTGTCGTTGATCGGGAAGGGTGACCGCCCGGGCTCGTTCGGCGGGTCGTACCAGGTGGACGCCTTCACGATCGTGTTCCAGGCGTTCTTCATGTCCGCCGCGGCAGTCGTGCTGCTGATCTCGTACCGCTACTTCCGTGAGGGCGGCTTCTACCAGGGCGAGTACTACTTCTTGCTGCTCACTTCCTTCCTGGGTTGCCTGCTGATGCCGGCCTCCCGCGACCTGCTGATGCTGTTCCTGTCGCTCGAGCTCGTCTCCGCTCCCGGCTTCCTCATGGCGGCGTTCCGCAAATCCGACGTCAAGGGGAACGAGGGCGGGCTGAAGTTCTTCTTGATCGGCGTGCTGTCGACGGCGGTGATGCTCTACGGGATGAGCCTGATCTACGGGCTCACGGGCCATCTCCAGCTCGCGGCCGTGAGCGCCGGGCTGCAGCAGCTATCCGGGGCGAAGGAGACCCTCGCCAACGCGGCCATCCTCTTCGTGGTGGTGGGGTTCGCCTTCAAGATCAGCGCCGTTCCGTTCCAGTTCTGGGCTCCGGACACGTACGAGGGATCGCCCGTGCCGGTGGCGGCGTTCCTGGGCGTCGCGTCGTCCGCCGCCGGATTCGCGGGGCTGCTCCAGTTGATGTTCGTGGCTTTCGTTCACGAATACGCGTTCTGGGTGCCCCTGTTCGTGGCCCTGTCGCTCGTCACGATGACCCTCGGGAACCTGGTCGCCCTCCAACAGAGGCACGTGGTCCGGTTGCTCGCGTACTCCGGGATCGCGCAGACCGGGTACATCCTGCTGCCCTTCGCGCTGGTTTCGGCCGACCCCTCGATCAACCACTCGGCCTTCCAGGCGGCGGTCACGTACATCTTGATCTACGGGATCATGAACCTGGGCGCGTTCGCCGTGACCACGGCGATCAGCAGCCGACACCCCCTCTTGCAGATCCAGGACTTCGCCGGGCTGGCGAAGAGAGCGCCCCTGCTCGCGACGGCGATGACGGTCTTCATGGTGTCCCTCGCAGGGGTGCCTCCCACCGGAGGATTCTGGGCGAAGCTGCTGATCTTCCAGGCCGGGATCCAGCGCGGCGGGGTCGGCGTCCTCCTCGCCGTGGCGATGGTGATCAACTCGGTGATCAGCGTGGGGTACTACTTCTTGATCCCGCGCGCGATGATCTTCGAGGACGCGGAGGACCAGACGCCGTTGCGGTCGCCGATCCTCGTGACCGCGGTCGTCGCGGTCGCCATGGCCGCGTTGTTGGTGATCTTCGTCGTCCCCAACGCGATCTACCGGCTCGGAGAGGTCACCTCGCTCGGCTTCGGCGGCTGAACCGGACGTTCGCGGCGGTCAACGGTACCCTCGAGGAGAGGTGATCGTTCGATGAGTCGCGGCATCAACCGACTGAAGACCTGGGTATTGATCGCGGCCCTGGGCGGGCTGTTCGTCGTGATCGGCTCGTTCTGGGGCGCCCAGGGGGCGGTGCTCGGCCTGGGGATCGCCCTCGTCTTCAACGTCGCCATGTACTGGTGGTCCGGCTCGATCGCGGTCCGGACAACCCGCTCCAGGCCCGTGACCGAACAGGAGTACCCCGACATCTATCGGATCGTCCGGGAGCTCGCCGCGGCGGACCACCTGCCGATGCCCCAGATCTACGTCTCGGACATGACCCAGCCGAACGCCTTCGCCACCGGCCGGAACCCGGAGAACGCCAAGGTGGCCGTGACGAAGGGCATCCTGCAGATCCTGGACGAGCGCGAGCTCCGCGGGGTCCTCGCGCATGAGCTCTCCCACGTGGCGAACCACGACATCCTGATCTCCTCGATCGCGGCCGCGATCGGGATGTCCATCACGTTCCTCGCCCGGTTCGCGTTCTGGTTCGGCAACGACGACAACGCGAACCCGCTCCTCCTGCTCGCGGCCTGGATCTTCGCCCCGATCGCGGCGGCGATCATCCAGATGGCGGTTTCCCGCTCGCGCGAGTACCAGGCCGACGAGTCCGGTTCCTACCTCTCGCGCGATCCCGAGGCGCTGGCGATCGCGCTCCGCAAGCTGGACGGAGCGGTCCGTGCCGTCCCGCCGCCGGCGAGCGTCAGCCCGGCCGAGGCCCACCTGTTCATCATGAACCCGCTCGCCGGGCTCCGCGGTGGCGGGATGTCGAACCTGTTCTCGACCCATCCGGCCACGGCCAAACGGATCGAGCGGTTGGACGCGATCGCCCTGCAGCTCCGCGGCGGCTCGCCCATCGCCGGCTAGCGCAACCCGGCGTCAGGCCATCGTCCCCAGGATCGCCCGGACGTGCTCGATCGTGGTGTTCGGGTTCACGAAGCACAGGCGTGCGACCCGCTCGCCTTCCCACGAGGTCGGCTGGACGAACGCGACCTGCGCGTCCAGCACGCGTCGCCACCATCCCTCGTAGTCGTCCGAGGTCCAACCCGTTCGGCGGAACAGGAGGACCGACAGATCGGGCTCCATGATGAGCTCGAGCTCGGGACGGCGGCGGATCTCATCCGCCGTCGCCCGGGTGAGCGCCAGGACCGACTCGATCGCCTCGCGATACGCGTCGGTCCCGTAGGTCGCGAGGGAGAACCACAGGGGGAGTCCACGTGCGCGGCGGGTGAGGTGGTAGGCCAGATCGGCGGGGTCCAGGGTGGCCTGCGCTTGGGCGGTTTCGAGGTACGAGGCGTGCTGCCGGTGTGCTGCGACGGCGAGCGCCGGATCGCGATAGATGAGGGCGCAGGCGTCGTAGGGCGCGAACAGCCACTTGTGCGGGTCGACGATGAACGAGTCGGCGCGCTCAACGCCATCGAACAACGGCCGGACGCTCGGTGCGAGCAGCGCGGCGCCCCCGTAGGCGGCGTCGACGTGGAACCAGAGACCCCGGTCGGCACACGCGTCGGCCACCCCCGCCAGGTCGTCGACGATCCCGGCGTTCGTCGCGCCGGCGCTCGCCACCACCGCGAACACGCCCTCTCCGTCGGCATCGAGCGTCCGGCGGAGCCCGTCGCCGGTCAGCCGGCCGCGCTCGTCGTGCGGGACCTCCAAGACGTCGACGTCCATCACCCGCGCGGCGGCGACCACGCTGGAATGCACCGTGTCACACGCGGCGAATCGCCACCGGGCCGGCCGGCCCCCCCGGCGCTCGGCCGCCGCGTGCCGCGCCGTCACGAGCGCCGAGAGGTTCCCCGCCGAGCCGCCGGAGACGAACACGCCGCCGGCCTCGCCGGGGAACCCGGCGAGGCCGGCGACCCACCGCAGCGCCTCGTTCTCCGCCCAGATCGCGCCGGCCCCGTCGATCCAGCCGGCGGCGATCGTGGACGACGCCCCGACCACGAGGTCGAACAGCACGCTCGCTTTGGTCGGTGCGGCCGGCACGAACGCAACCGACGCCGGATGATCGGTCGAGATCGTGGCCGGCGCGAGCACCTCGGACCAGATCCGGAGCGCCTCCTCCCATCCGATCCCTTCGGGTGCGATCGTGCGCCCGGCGCGACGTTCGAGCTCCTCTGCTGGTGCCACCCGGTCGAGCGGTTGGGGGCTGGCGATCCGGTTCCGCGCGTACGCGACGATCGCTCGCGCCAACTCCTCGGTGTCGTCGTCGTACGCGTGCATGCGGTGCATCACCGCATCGTCCGGAGCCGCTACCCGGTCAGGGCCTGACAGAACTCGCCGAAGGCGTCCACGTAGGTCCGGATGTCCTCCTCGGTGTGCTGGACCGAGATCGTCCACTGCTCCTCGTCGCCCGGGGTCATGAAGATGCCGCGGTTGACCATCCACGGGTAGGAGGCCCAGTAGAGCTCGGGGTGCGTCTGGAGGAAGTCGCGGTAGTTCGTCAGCTTCTCCGCGCGGTAGGACACGCAGCCCTTGGCACCGAGGTCCACCGTGTGCGCCGGGATACCGGTCTCCGCGATCGCCCGGCTGCAGCCCTCGGCGAGCATCTGTCCGAGCTTGCCCAGATGGTCGTAGGCGTCCTTCGTCAGGACCTGGGTGAGCGCCGCGAGCCCCGCCGCAGACGACAGCGGGTTCCCGTTGAACGTGCCCTGCTGGGCGGCGCCCTTGCCGACCCATTCCATGAAACGCGCCTCGCCGCCGAACGCCCCGATCGTCGATCCGCCCCCGATCGCTTTCGCATAGGCGGCCAGGTGCGGCCGGACCCCATAGCGCTCGGTGGTGCCACCGTAGGCGATCGTGCCGCCGCACTTGACCTCGTCGTAGATCAGGACGGCGCCGTGCTGCTCACAGGCGTCCCGGAGGGCCTGCAGATAGCCGGGGTTCGGTTCTACGATGCCGATGTTCATCATCACGGGTTCGAGGATCACCGCGGCGACCTCGCCCTCGTTATCCGACAGCGCTTGCTCAACCGCGCTCGCGTCGTTGAACGGAACGATGATCACCGTGTCCCAGAGCGCATGCGGGACGCCCTTGGAGGTCGGCTCGGTGGTGTACCACGCCTGGCCGTCGGCTCCCGTGTGGAACCGCATGTCCAACACGTCGGCCTCCGGAACCACGGAGAACAACACGGAGTCGTGGTGCCCGTGATAGGAGCCCTCCATCTTGATGATCTTGTCCCGCCCGGTCGCGGCGCGTGCCACGCGGAGCGCGTCCATCGTCGCTTCCGTTCCCGAGTTCACGAAACGCATCTGCTCGAGCTGGAACCGTTCGCAGATCGCCTCGGCGAGCGCGACGGTATCGGGCGTGGTCACCGCGAAGTGGATCGCGTTCTGCGCGGCCTTCGTCAGGGCTTCGACGATCTTCGGGTGCGCATGCCCGACGATGTTGACGCCGAAGCCGCCGTGGAAGTCCCTGTACTCCGTGCCGTCCACGTCCCAGACGCTCGAACCTTTGCCTCGCTGGAGGTAGATCGGGTAGGGATCGCCAACCTGGAAGTTCGAGGACACCCCGCTCGGCAGGCTCTTGGTCGCCCGCTCGTACAGCTGCTTCGATCCGGGTGTCGTGCTGAGGAGCTTCCCGGTCTCTTCCTCGGCGATCTCCGCCGCACGCGCCTTGAGCCGCTCAAGGTCCACGACTATCACCTCCTGAGGCGCGCAGCCTACCTGGGCCCCTGTCGCGGAGGCAATCCGGCCGGTTCTCAGCGGTAGTTCGTGAATTGGAGCGCGATCCCGAAGTCGTGTTCCTTGACCGCGCGGATCGCCGCCTGCAGATCGTCTCTGGACTTGCTCATCACGCGGACCTGGGAACCCTGGATCTGGGTCTGGATCTTCGGGACCGCCTGTCGGACGTGCTTGGAGATCTCCTTGGCCTTCTCGTCGGAGATCCCGGTGACGAGCGAGATCGTCTGGCGGACCGAACCCTTGGCGGCCGGCTGGATCTCGCCGGGCTGCAGGGCCTTCAACGGCACTTCTCGGCGGATCGCCTTCTC
>VAYF01000070.1 GCA_005883885.1 Actinomycetota bacterium
ACGCCGGTGATCGTGACGAACCCGATCCTCGGGTCCTTCAGCTTGTGGATCGCTTCGGCGAGGATCTCTCGGAGCCCCTCGCCGACCCGCTCCGTTCGCGGTCCTTGCGGCATGGAACCAGCGTACCCGGCGTCCCTCAATCTTCGGGCCAGATCAGCTGGAGCTCGGCATCCAGCACCTCGGTCCCGTCCCACCGTTCGACGAGCTTCTCGACCTCGTGCATCACCCGACGGAGGTGATGCTGGTCAGAACCGACGGCGGCGACCGCGATCGCGGTCCGCTGCCACAAGTCCTGATGGTCGACCTCAGCCACGCTCACTGGGAAGCGCTGCCGAAGCGCGGTCGTGAGGGTCGTCAGCACGTGTCGCTTCTGCTTCAGCGATCGACATCCCGGGATCCGCAGATCGAACCGCGCGAGTGCGACCAACACGGCCGGCTCAGATGGATCGGGCGAACTCTTCGACCTCGTAAGCCTCGATGATGTCGCCCTCCTTGACGTCTTGATAGTTCTCGAGACCGATGCCGCACTCGAAACCCTCACGGACCTCGGCGGCGTCGTCCTTGAAACGACGCAGGGACCCGATCTTGCCGTCGTAGACGATCACACCGTCACGCACCAACCGCACGGCGGCGTTCCGGCGGATCACGCCGCTGCGGACGTAAGAGCCCGCCACGACCCCGAGCTTGGGCACCCGGAAGGTCTGGCGAACCTCAGCTTCACCGAGGATGCGTTCGCGTTGCTCCGGCTTGAGCAGACCGGAGAGCGCGGCCTTGATGTCATCGATCGCGTCGTAGATCACCTTGTACGTCCTGATGTCCACGCCTTCGGCCTCGGCGAGCTCGCGGGCTCCCGCGGCCGGCCGCACGTTGAACCCGACGATGATCGCGTCGGACGCCATCGCGAGCGTGACGTCGTTCTCCGTGATGCCGCCGGCACCGGCTCGAACGATGTTGACCCTGACCTCTTCCTGCGGCAGCTTGAGCAGCGAGTCCTCGAGCGCCTGCACGGACCCCTGTACATCGGCCTTGACGATCAGGTTGAGATCGATCACCTCGGCGCGCCCGGTCTCGCGCATCAGGTCCTCGAGGGTCTTGCGCTTCGCCGTGACGAGCTCAGCCTGGCGCGTCTTGGCCTCGCGCTCCTCCGCCAGGTGCCGTGCCTCGCGCTCGTCGTCGACCTCGCGGAAGTCGTCGCCGGCGCTTGGGACGTGACTCCAACCGAGGATCTGCACGGGCTTGGAAGGACCCGCGATGTCCGCGGGCCGACCGTTCTCGTCTTGCATCGCGCGGATCCGGCAATACGCGGTGCCCGCGATCAACGCGTCGCCGACCTCGAGCGTGCCCTTCTGCACGAGCACGGTCGCGACCGGTCCGCGTCCCTTGTCGAGGTGAGCCTCCAGCACGGTCCCGCGAGCCCGGCCGGTGGGGTCGCCCTTCAGCTCCTCCAGGTCGGCCACCACGAGGATCGTGTCGAGCAACGCGTCGAGATTGAGGTTGGCCTTCGCGGAGACGTCGACGAACTCGTAGTCGCCCCCCCACTCGGAGGGGACGACACCGCGCTCGACCATCTGGGTCCGAACACGGTTGGGGTCCGCGTCGTCCTTGTCGATCTTGTTGACCGCGACGATGATCGGGACGTTCGCCGCCTTGGCATGGTCGAGCGCCTCCACCGTCTGCGGCATCACGCCGTCGTCGGCAGCGACGACCAGCACGACGATGTCGGTCACCCCGGCGCCGCGCGCACGCATCGCTGTGAACGCCTCGTGCCCCGGGGTGTCGATGAACGTGATCTCGCGGTCCCCTGCATGCGCTTGGTAGGCACCGATGTGCTGCGTGATGCCCCCGAACTCACCCGCGACCACGTCGGTGGAGCGGATCGCGTCGAGGAGCTTCGTCTTCCCGTGGTCGACGTGGCCCATGATGGTCACGACCGGCGCGCGGGGAACCGGTGCGCCCTGCTCCGCCTCCTCGTCTTCCTGCTCCTCGAGCTTGAGCTCGTCCTCGATCCCGACGATGTCCGCCGTGTAGTCGAGCTCATCCGCGATCACGCGGATCGCGTCATCGGTCAGCGACGTCGTGGCGGTAGCCATCTCGCCGGCCATGAACAGGATCTTCACGATCTCGGCGGGCGAGCGGTCCAGCTTCTCCGCGATCACTTGGGGCGTGGCACCGTGCACGACCTGCAGGACGGGGCCGGACGGGGCGGGGGGCTCCGCCGGCTTCTCCGCCACGCGCTTGCGCGCCGCCGGGCGCGCCGCAGCCGGCGGCTTCACGGCAGCCGGTGCCGGTTCGGCCGCCGGGACCGGGGGGAGGGGCTTGGCCGCCGCCGAACGCTTGGGCTTCGCCCGGCGCGCTTGCGGCGGCGGCTCCAGGACCTCGCGGGATCTCGGCGGAGCCGCTGTCGCCTTGCCTCCGGATGCCCGCAGACGAGGAACGATGTCCTCGGGCACGCTGGAGGACGCGGACTTGCCGCTCACCCCCATCTGTTCGAGCGTCTCCAGCAACTCCTTGCTGGTGACGCCGAGTTCTTTGGCCAGTTCGTGAACCCTCATCCGTTCCCCTGCACCCTTTCGACGACCTCTCGTAGCTTACGTGCTTCCTCCGCACCGATGCCCGAGCGGAGCGAGCGCGCGAGCGACCCGCGACGGATCGCTCGGTCGACGCACGCCGACGTGGGGTGGACATACGCCCCGCGACCCGACAGGCGGCCATGTGGATCGGCGACGACGGCTCCGCCTGGGCCGAGCGCCGTCCTCAGGAGCGTCGACCTTCCCGCCGTTGCGCCGCAGCCGACGCACGAGCGCTGCGGCTCGCGACGCGGATCCACCTGCTCAGGCCTCCGCGGGCGCCTCCGGGACGGCCGTCGCCTGCGTCTCCGATTTGATGTCGATCCGCCACCCGGTGAGACGGGCCGCGAGGCGAGCGTTCTGACCCTCTTTCCCGATCGCGAGCGAGAGCTGGTAGTCCGGCACGATCACCTGGGCCGTCTGCGTGTCCGGATCCACCCGCACCTCGCGGACCTTCGCCGGTTGGAGTGCGTTCGCCACGAACTCGCTCGGGTTCTCCGACCAGGGGACCACATCGATCTTCTCCCCCCGCAGCTCCGTCACGACGTTGCGCACCCTCGAGCCCTTGGGGCCCACGCAGGCGCCCACCGGGTCGACGGCGGGCTCGTTGGACCACACGGCGATCTTCGATCGATGACCCGGCTCGCGCGCGACCGCCTTGATCTCGACGACGCCATCCGCGATCTCGGGCACCTCCAGCTCGAACAGCTTCTTCAGCAGCCCGGGGTGGGTGCGGCTGACGACGATCTGCGGTCCCTTCGCGCCTCGACGGACCTCGGTGATGTAAGCCTTGAGTCGCTCGCCGCTGCGGTACGGCTCGGAGGGGACCTGCTCCGCCTGCGGAACCAACGCCTCCACCTTCCCCAGATCCAGCAGCGTGTAGCGCCGTTCGGATTGCTGAACGATCCCGGTGACGATGTCGCCCTCTCGCCCGGCGAACTCCTCGTAGGTCATCTCGCGCTCGGCGTCCCGCAGCTTCTGGAATATCACCTGCTTGGCCGTCTGTGCGCCGATCCGGCCCTTGAAGTCGTCGGTGACCGTGACCTCTTCCTCGGAGAGGACCTTCATCACGAGGGTCTCTCCGTCCTCGGCTTCGACCTCTTCGAGCTGCTGCTGGAACATCCGCA
>VAYF01000071.1 GCA_005883885.1 Actinomycetota bacterium
CCCCGAGGTCGTCCAGCAACGACTCTAAGACCCCTTTGGCGTCCAGCACGTCCAGCGCGCGCTGCTCGCTCCACCAGCCCTCGCCGTCGCTGCCGCACAACGCGAAGCCGGCCTTGCGGATCTCGACGAAGGGGTCCGCGAGGCGGAACGTCGTGCCCACCTCGAAGATCCGCACGGTGTCCACGCCTCGGGACTGGTTCAACGCGACGGCGTGCAGCAGTCCCGGCGTCAACCTCGTTCGCAGGAACCCTTCCTCCGCGCGCAAGGGGTTCGTGACGGGGATCGCGTCCGTGTCGCCGAACAAGGCGAGATCGGACGCGGCATCGAACGGGACCGGGCGGACCTCTCGGAGGCCCGCCTTCGCGAGCGCGCCTTTGACCCGGCGTGCGAAGGCGTAGGGATCTGGAACGCCGCCCGGATGGCGAGACCGCGGCATCGTGCTTCCGACGTGGTCGTATCCCTGGATCCGCACGACCTCCTCGATCAGATCCACCTCACGTTCGATGTCGGTGCGGAAGCCGGGGATCTCGACCTCCAGCCGATCCCCGTCCGGACGGCTCCTCATCCCGAGGCTCGCGAACACCGACGCGGCGGCCTCGCCCGAGACGGGATAGCCGAGGAGCGCGGTGGTCCGCGCCGGCCGGAGCGCGACCCACCTGCGCTCCGGCGCTCGTCCGGCCTCGGCGACCCCTCGCATCACCTGGCCGCCGGTCCAACGCGCCATCAGCGCTGCGCATCGCGCGGCCGCTCCCGGGCACGCTTCCGGATCGGTCCCGCGTTCGAACCGGTGGGACGCCTCCGTGTGGAGGTCGAGTCGGCGCGCCGTCAGGAGAACGCCGCTGCGTGTGAAATAGGCGCTCTCGAGCAGCACGTCCGTCGTCTCCGCGGACACCTCCGAGGTCTGCCCCCCCATCACCCCTGCCAGCGCCACGGGCTTCTCGGTGTCGCAGATGAGCAGGTCGTTCGATGTGAGGGTCCGTTCCACGTCGTCCAGCGTGATCAAGCGCTCGCCGTCGGACGCCCTCCGAACGACGATGCCGGAGCCGGCGAGCCGACGAAGGTCGAACGCATGCAACGGCTGCCCGATCTCCAACATCGTGTAGTTGGTGGCATCGATCACAGCGTCGATCGGGCGGATCCCGGAGGCGGTCAGCCGAGCCTGAACGCCGAGCGGGGACGGCCGGTGCGCCACCCCGCGGACCGCCCGGGCGACGTAGCGCGGACACGCGTCGAGATCGTCGATCCGCACGCTCACCACATCGGCCACGAGCTCCGGTACTTCCTCCACCGACGTGTCGACGGGCATGAGCTTCACGCCGGTGGCGGCCGCCGCCTCTCGGGCCACGCCGAAGATGCTCAGGAAGTCGGGACGGTTGGGTTCGACCTCGATGTCCAAGACGGCCTCGTCCTGACCGAGGCCCTGCTTCAGATCGTCGGAGGACCGGTACGCGAGCGCCCGGCGGTGCCCATGGGACGAGATCGCCGGGGGCCGTGTTGCGAACCCCGACGACCAGCTCGGCTTCCCCCGACCCGTGTTGGATCCGCGCCACGCAGAGCTTGTCCGAGTCCGGGTGGTCGCGGACCTCGAGGACCCGCACGACGACCACGCCCTCGAGTCCCTCCCAGGGATGCTCGACCCCCTCGATGAGCACCCCCCGGGGGATCAGGATCTCCGCGAGCTCCTCGGCTCCGAGATCCATCGGCGCGAACTCGCGGAGCCAGGTGAGCGGGACGCGCATCACGCGGCCCCGGATCGCTCGAGGAACCGAACGTCGCCTTCGATCAGGAGCCGTATGTCGGGGATCTCGTACTTGAGGATCGCGACACGCTCGATCCCGAGCCCGAAGGCGAACCCCGTGTACCGCTCGCTGTCGTACCCGCAGTTCTCGAGCACCTTCGGATGCACCATGCCGGCTCCGAGCAACTCGATCCACCCGTTCCCACAGGTCGGGCAGCCGACCCCGCCGCACCGGAAACAGGTGACGCCGATCTGGGCTCCCGGTTCCACGAACGGGAAGTACGAGGGCGTGAACCGGATCGTCCGATCCTCGCCGAACAGCCCCTTGGCCATCGCCTCGAGCGTGCCCTTGAGATCGGCGAACGTGATCCCCTCATCGACCACGAGCGCCTCCACCTGGTGGAACACGGCCAAGTGGGTCGGGTCGGGCGTCTCACGCCGGTACACGCGGCCGGGGGCGACGATGTAGACGGGGGGAGGCTGCGACTGCATGGTGCGGATCTGCACCGCCGATGTCTCGGTGCGAAGCAAGAGTTCCGGGTGACCCGGGATCGACACATAGAGGGAGTCTTTCATCGTTCGTGCCGGGTGATCCTCGGGGATGTTGAGGGCCTGGAAGTTGTGCCAGTCGTCCTCGATCTCCGGACCCTCGGCCACGCGATAGCCGAGCCGGAGGAACAGACCAACGATCTCGTCCTCGACGAGCGTCAAGGGGTGGAGCGACCCTTCGGGTCCGCGCCGCCCCGGAAGGGTCATATCGACGGCATCCGCAGCCAGCAGCGCGGACTCCGCATCCACGGTCAGCGCGTTCCTGCGAGCCTCCAGCGCGTCCGCCAGCTCGGCGCGGACCTCGTTGACCGCCTTGCCCAACTCGCGACGTTGCGCTTCCTCGAGCGTGCCCAGCGCGCGTTGCACATCGCCGAGCCGCGACTTCCGCCCGAGCACGGCGATGTTCGCCGCGTCCAGCTCCTCGAGGGAGACGGCCGAGGCGAACAGGTCGCGACCGCGCGCACGTTCCGCCTCCAGGGTGCGGAGCATCTCGGCCGGGTCCATCGGTCCGCCGAGTCTACCGGGCGGTCCCATGCGCCCCGAGCCGATCGATCAGCTCGGGAGCGGGAGCTCCACGTGGAACGACAAGGTGTCCCCGGCGACATCCGCCCACGCGCGTCCGCCCTGCGTCTCGGCGACCGCGCGGGCAACGTAGAGTCCGATCTTGCTACCGCCGCCGGCGCCGGGCTTGCGCGGCAGGAAGAGTTCCTCGGCGCCGCCAGCGTCGATCGTGGCGCCCGCGCGCGACGCCCACACGTGCAGGTTCCCTTCGCGTCGTTCGGCGCCGATCGTGGTCGCACCCTCCCCCGCCCACCAGGCCAGCGCCTCCTCGTAGGACAGAAGCGTGGTCTTCAGGCGTGCAGGATCCACGAAATAGGGCCCCGGGTCACCGGACCAGACGACCGGAGGATGCTTCGGATCCCGACCGAGGAGTTCCCCGATCGCGACCGTGATATCGGCCACGTCGGTCTGGTCGGGGAAGAGCTCCAAGGACCCCGCGGTGACCCGTGCCGCATCCACAAGCATCCGCAGGATCTGGTCCATCCGATCGGCGTCATGCACGATGCCGCGCAGCATCAACTCTCGTTGGTCGTCATCGAGCTGCGCCCAACGCTTCTCCAGGGCGTACCCGAAGCCCTTCATCGCCGTGAGCGGCGAGCGGATATCGTGGGCGGCCGCGGCGATCAGTGCCTCGAGCGCGGCGCCCTTGCCGACGCGACGGCGCGCCCATTCGAACAGACACACGGTCGCCGCCGCGGCCAGGTTCAGCGATTCGGCGCGGCCGGCGTGCGGCACGCGGACGGTGGCGTCGGCGAGCCGCACGATCTCCTGCGGCAGTCCGTGCGCCTCGTTCCCGAACACGAACGCCACCCGGCCACCCAGATCCAACCCGTACAGGTTCTCCGAACCGTCCGCGTCCATCGCGAAGGTGCGGAAGCCGCTCCCGCGGAGGGACTCGATCACCTCGGGGGTGGGGACCCCGCGGACGACCGGCAGGTGGAAGAGCGATCCCGCCGAAGCCCGGACGGTCTTGGGGTTGTAGACGTCGACGGATGAGGAGGTGAATACCACGGCCGATACACCGGCGGCGTCGGCGGATCGTAGGACCGTCCCTGCGTTCCCCGGATCGCGCACTTCGTGCAGCACGCTCACGCATGAGGGATCCGTTCGCGGCACCGTCGAGAGCTCGACGTCCAGGTAAGGAGCGATACCCACGATCCCTTGGGGCGTGACGGTGGAGGTCAGCTTCCGAAGGACATCCGGACTGACGTGACTGACCTCAACGCCAAGCCGAGACGCCCGGACGGCGAGCGGATCGAGCGGGTCGAGGACCAGGAGGGCGACGATCGCCGGCGGTTCACGATCGAGCGCCTCGGAGATCCCCTGAGCTCCCTCGACGAGGAACGACCGGTCGCGTTCCCGGGCGGCGCCCTTCTTGAGGCGATCGGCGGCGGCGACCTTCGGGTTCTTGAGACTGGTGAGCAAACGATCCTCCGCGCGGCGGCGCTCCCGGACAGGTGAGTCTACGTTCGGAGGGAAGGGCGATGCCGATGGAGCGCCGGGGTCAGGCGGCCGATGCTTCGGATGCTTCCTTGGCGGTTTGGACGAGTGATGCGAACGCCGTCGGGTCGTTCACGGCGAGATCCGCGAGGATCTTGCGGTCGACCTCGACCCCGGCCGTCTTCAACCCGTTGATGAATCTCGAGTACGACAGACCGTGTGGCCGGACCGCGGCGTTGATCCGAGCGATCCACAATCGACGGAACTGGCCCTTGCGGTCGCGGCGATCGCGGTACGCGTACACGCCGGAGTGCCGAACCTGCTCCTTGGCGATCCGGTACCGGATCCGGCGACTACCCGTGTAGCCTTTGGCAGCCTTGAGCACCTCGCGGCGCTTCTTCTTCGCGTGGACCGAACGTTTGACCCTTGCCATCTCGTCACCTCACCAGCAGGCGCTTCAGCTTCTTCTGCTCTTTGGTCGCGGTGACCTCTGCCATGCCTTCTACACGGCGTCGTCGGCTGCCGCTCTTCTTGGTGAGCATGTGGTTGCCGGTCGGCTTCCGGTGGAGCACCTTGCCCTTCCGGGTCACCCGGAAGCGCTTGGCGGTCGCGCGGTGGGTCTTCGTCTTCGGCATGTCCGATCTACCCTTCGTCCGATGCCGCGGCCGGTTCCGCGTGGAGCTCGTCCAGCTGGGGCTCTGATCCGACGACCGGATCCGGCGCGGGGGCGACGGCCGATACCATCTGCTCCCTCGCCTGGCGTGCCCGTTCCTTCGCGAGCGCTTCGAGATGCCGCTTGTTGGGGCTGATCACCATGATCATGTTGCGCCCCTCTTGCTTCGGCATCGCTTCGACGACGACCAGTTCGCCGAGGTCAGAGACGAGACGATCGAGGATCCTTCGACCCAGATCCGTGTGCGCCATCTCTCGCCCACGGAACATGATCGTGATCTTGACCTTGTTCCCC
>VAYF01000072.1 GCA_005883885.1 Actinomycetota bacterium
GTTCGACCAGGTGGGGATCGACATCGAGGCGCTCGCACCCGCCAACGGTCACGGTGGCGAGCGGACCCGCTACGGGCTCCGGGCCACCGGGCAGACCCTCACGTTCGACGGGTTCCTGAAGCTCTACCGGGAGGGGCGCGACGACGAGCCGGACGAGGACGCCGAGGCCGCGCTGCCGGTGCTCACTGCGGAGCAGCTCCTCCGGATGCTCGAGGTCCTGCCGGAGCAGCACTTCACGCAACCGCCGCCGCGGTACACCGAGGCTTCGCTCGTGAAGAAGCTCGAGGAGCTCGGGATCGGGCGTCCGTCCACCTACGCGTCGATCATCTCGACGATCCAGGACCGCGGATACGTTCGCTTGGAGGATCGACGGTTTCGACCGGAGGACGTCGGCTACGTGGTGACCGACAAGCTGGTCGAGCACTTCCCCGACATCGTCAACCCCGACTTCACGGCCTACATGGAGAAGGAGCTCGACGACATCGCCGAAGGGCAGCTCCGGAAGGTGCAGATGCTCGAGGAGTTCAACGGCCCCTTCGAGCGCGCCCTGGAGAAAGCCGAGGATTCCTTCGAGCGGTACTCGGAGGAGCTCGACGAGCTGTGCCCGCTCTGTCCCCAGGAGGGGAGAGAGCCGGGCAAGCTGCAGGTCAAGCTGGGCCGCTACGGCAAGTTCATCGGGTGCCCCAACTACCCGGAGTGCCGCTACATCCGCAACATGGACGGGACCGAGCGCGCCGAGCCGGAGCTCCTCGACGAGACCTGTCCGGATTGCGGCCGGCAGCTCCAGCGCCGTGTCGGTCGCTACGGGCCGTTCGTGGGATGCAGCGGGTATCCGGAGTGCCGGTACATCAAGAAGGATCCACCGGCCTCCACCGGTGTGACCTGCCCGCAGTGCCACCGGGGGGAGCTGGTGGAGAAGCACACCCGCTTCGGGACGTTCTACGGGTGCAACCGCTACCCCGAGTGCGACCTGGCGGTGAACAACCCGCCCGAGAAGGATCGCCCGTGCCCGGAGTGCGGCTCGTTGCTGCTCCGCAGGCCCAAGTCGCTCCGCTGTTGGAACTGCGGCGCCGAGCTGGATCTGGACTTCAACGTCACCAAGTCGGGCGACGCGGAGGCGGAGGCCGAGGCGCGACGCCTCAAGGCCGAGGCGCGTGCGCGCAAGGCCGCGGCACGCAAGAAGCCGGCAGCGAAGAAGAAGACCACGGCACGCAAGAAGACCGCGGCGAAGAAGACGACCGCGAAGAAGAAAGCCACGGCGGAACGCTCGGCGGCGAAGAAGGCCTAGGAGGCCCGCCCGCCCGTGTCGACCATCGCCGAGGAGGTCGAGGTCCTCCGCGGCGCACGGTCGGCGACCTTCAAGGATCTGCTGACGCATCGTGCGTTCGCGCGGCTGCTCGCGGCGATGTCGGTCTCGTCGTTCGGCGACTGGGTCGGGTTCGTCGCCGTGACGTCGATCGTCGCGAGCCTCGGCGGCGGGACCGCATCGCTCGCCGTCTCCGGCGTGATGATCGCTCGGACGCTGCCGGCGTTCCTCTTCGGCCCGATCGCTGGGACCCTGGTCGACCGGCTCGACCGCAAGCGGCTGATGATCGTCGCCGATCTCGCGCGCGGCGCGCTGTACGTCTCGATGGTCTTCCTCCGCGAGCTCTGGGCGATCTACCTGCTCTCCTTCACGATCGAGTGCCTGTCCCTGCTCTGGGGGCCGGCGCGAGACGCATCGCTGCCCAACCTCGTCCCGCGGCGCCAACTCGCGAACGCGAACTCGCTCGTCCTGCTGAGCTCCTACGCGACGCTGCCGATCGGCGGCGCCGCGTTCACGGCGGTCACGGCCGTGTCGATCTGGATGGGGGGCAGGATCCCGGCGCTCGCGTCACAGCCCGAGTCGCTCGCTTTGGTGCTCGACGCCGGGACCTTCCTGTTCTCGGCGCTGATGGTGGCCGGCATCTCGATCCGGACTCAGCCGAGCCACGCGACCGAGCGGCTCGACCTGTCGCGCGTCTGGAGGGACACGCTCGACGGCATCAGCTTCCTCCGGGAGGAATCGATCGCGGCAGCGATGACGGGCGGCATCGTGGTCGCGTTCGGCGCCGTCGGCGCAGTGCTCGCGCTCGGTCCGGTGTTCGTGCAGCAGACGCTCCGGGCGGGGCCCTCGGCGTGGGGGCTCGTTGTGTCGGCGTTCGGGGTGGGGATGGGGCTGGGGATGGCCTCCGCCGGACAGGCCGCCAAGGCAGTGGAGCGCGAGATCGTCTTCGTCTGGTCGCTGATCGCGGCGGCCGCATCGCTGTTCGTCCTGGCGACGATGCCGAACCTTTCCTGGGCGATCGTGTTCACGGTCTGGCTCGGTGCGTTCTGCGGGTTGGCGTGGGTGAGCGGCTACACCCTGCTGCAGGAGAACGTCGCCGACGAGTTCCGCGGCCGGACGTTCGGATCGCTCACAACGCTGTCGCGGATGTTCCTGTTCCTGTCGCTCGCCGCGTTCCCTGCGCTCGCTCAAGCCTTCGACTCCTTCATCGAGTGGGTGGGCTCGGGGCAGTTCTACATCGGTGGGAACCGGATCGATCTGTCCGGATCGCGGCTCGCGCTCTGCGCGGCCGGCTTGATGGTGGTCGGCGCGGGCATCAACACCCGTCGGTTGCTCAAGCGGTACCGTCTGTCGCGACCCGTCCCGCTGACGCTCGTGCCCAAGCTCAAACGACCTCCCGCCACCGGTCTCTTCATCGCCTTCGAAGGTGTCGAGGGCGCGGGCAAGGGCACCCAGATCGCGAGGGCCGAGGAGTACCTGCGCTCGCTCGGGCTCGACGTGCTCGTGACGCGGGAACCTGGGGGGACCGCCGCAGGCGAGCAGATCCGTGAGCTCCTCCTCGATCCGGCGACCGGCAAGCTGGATGCCCGAGCCGAGGCGCTGCTGTTCGCCGCCTCCCGAGCCCAGACCGTGGCCAGCGTGATCCGGCCGGCGCTGGCGGAGGGCAAGGTGGTCATCTGCGACCGGTACGTGGACTCGTCGCTCGCCTATCAAGGATGGGCGCGCGGGCTGGGGGAGCCCGACATCTTGGCGCTGAACGTCTTGGCGACGCAGGGATTGTTCCCCGATATGGTGATCCTCCTCCACCTCGAGCCGGAGCTCGGGCTTGCCAGATCGGAGGACGAGCCGCGCGATCGGATGGAGCAGGAGGGCCAGCAGTTCCTCGCGAAGGTTGCGGACGCGTACCTCAAGATCGCGGAGGAACATCCGGAACGGTTCGTGGTGGTGGACGCCAACCACGATCCGGCGACGGTGTTCGATTCGGTCCGCGAGGCGCTCGAGCGCGCGGTCCACGAGCGGGATGACCACCACCCGTCGAGCTGATCCCTCGATGATCCCCACGTCCGCGACCGTCGTTAATCTTGGTGACGTGCCGATCGTTCTGGAACAGGTGCCCGGCCAGGACGCCGCCATGGCGTTCCTCCGCGGCGCGGCCGAACGCCCGCACCACGCCTATGTCTTCGCCGGACCCGAAGGCTCCGGGAAGTCGCTCGCCGCTCGGGCCTTCGCCGCTTCCCTCCTGTGTGCGAACGGCGGATGCGGGGAGTGCCGGGACTGCCGGCTCGCGCTCCGCGATCAGCATCCGAACGAGTTCGTGGTCGAACCGGAGGGACGGGACATCCACGTGGACACCGTCCGCGACGAGGTGTGGCACCCCGCCTACCTGACACCTCCGGAGCCCGGCCGGAAGGTCTTCCTGATCCGCGAGGCCGACCGGCTGTCGCCGTCGGCCGCCGACACGCTGCTGAAGGTCCTGGAGGAGCCGCCCGCCGATGCCGTCTTCCTGTTGCTCTCCGCGCGGGCGCACGAGCTGCCCGAGACGATCTGGAGCCGGTGCCACATCGTCACCTTCACGGCGCTCAGCGAGCCCTTCGTGGTCGAGCAGCTCGAGGCCGAGGGCGTCGCGGCGACCCGCGCACGGCTCGCCGCGCGGCTGGCCGGCGGGAACCTCGGCCGCGCCAGACGGATGGCGGTGGATGATGACGGGCTCGCGTTCCGCGACGTGGCCGCGCACGCTCTGGAGCTCGGTTCCACGGGGCCGGCGGGCGCGCTCGAGGCCGCCGACGCGGTGATCGCGGCGGCGGCCGACCACAAGAAGGGGCTGGGGCGCGAGCTCGATGCCGAGCTCGCGCC
>VAYF01000073.1 GCA_005883885.1 Actinomycetota bacterium
CGGCCGGCCGAACCGGGCGGCCAGATCCTGCAGGCGCCGCTCGATCCGGGTGGCGACGTCGAGCCACGCGACGTCGCACGCCAAGATGGAGGCGCGGCGTGCGCGCTCCGCGAGCGCCGCGGTCAGCTCGCCGACCGCGGCGGGTCGAAGGCGCGCCGGACGAAGCGTCAGCAGCGTGCAGCCTGCGAGCGTTCCCGGGGGCTCGCCGGCGACGTCGCCCGGGCCGAGCAGGTCCACGACGAGCTCGCGACCATCCGGCGTGACGAGCGACGCGCGGAGGATCCCGCTCTCGACGAGCCACGGCCCGGCGCCCGTCTCGCCCTGCCGGACGAGCGTCCTGCCGGACCGCACGATCGTGAGGGGGAGTGGTTCGACGACGGCCACCGAGCGCTGCTCCACGCGCACCACCCCGCGCGGCACCGTAGCGAGCGGCACCGACATCGGACGGGATAGGCTGGGCCACTCGCTCGCATCGTCGCGCCGCAGCACGCGGCCGGGAGGAGGGATCCGACGTGGCAAACCCGAAGCTCGAGAGCGTCCTCGGATACGTCCCGATGTTCCACGAGCTGTCCAAGCGTGAGATCCGCAAGGTCGCCGCCCTGTGCGATGTGGGCGACTACATGGCCGGCGCCTCGATCGTGAAGCAGGGCGAACCCGGCGACGCCTTCTACGTGGTCCTCAAGGGTCAGGCGAAGGTCTCCACGAACGGTCGCTTCATCGGCAGGATGATCCCGGGTGACCATTTCGGTGAGATCGCGGTCCTCGACGGCGGCGAACGGACGGCCACCGTGACCTCCGAGACCCCGATGACCCTCGTGATCCTGCGCCGGAAGGATCTCCTGAAGGCGCTCCGCTCCGATGCGAACCTCGCGCTGCACATGATGACCGAGCTCGCGAAGATGATCCGGCGGGTGAGCAAGAGCACCACCCAGTAGCCATGCGGGTCGAGTTCGCTTCCCCCGACGACGAGCAGAAGGTGACGCTCGCGACCGCCGAGTGGCGCGACGGGGCGGTCACGATCTCATCCGAGGACGAGCAGCTCCGGACGAAGCTGGCGCACGCCTTCCGGCGGACCCCCGTGGTGATCGACGACCCGTCGTACCGACGGCTCGGCACGTCGGGCCCGGTGGTGCTGCAGCCCGGCGACCTCCCGTGGTTCCGAGCGGTCGCGCAGGGCAGGGCCGAGGTGGAGACCGGTCTGGAGGCCCGCTTCGTGCCGGGTGCATCGGTCGGCGGCTTCGACCCGGCCGCCGGGTACCTCCCCTTCGAGGAACAGGTCGAGCGCCTGGACGCGCGGGCGACGCCCTAGCCGTTGGCGGCGAGCCAGGCGCGGCCCGCGTCGCAGAACCCCTTGAAGTCGCAGTGCGTGCACCACGCGCCGGGGATCGGCTCGAACGCGCCGGCCCCGATCGCCTCGAGCGACGCCTCGACGCGGGAGCGGACCTCCGCCGGATCGCCCATCGGCTGCGAGACGACCTCGTCTTTCGCGAGGTAGCAGTAGCTGAGGGTCACATCCTCGGGGGCCTTGCCCCAGATCTCGACGCAGGCGAGCCCGTAGAGCTCCAGCTGCATCGGCGCGGCGATCCCGGCCCCGGTCTTCCAGTCCACGACCTCCCACGGCCCGGCGGGCTCGCCGTAGATCGCATCGATCCGGCCGCTCACCGTGAAGGCTCCGACCCGCAGCAGGAACGCTCGCTCCGCGAACAACGGCACGACCCCGGCGAACCGTGACGCCAGGAACGACCGGCGGAGCCGCTCCACCCTGCCGGGATCACCCGCCAGCTCCTCGTGCGTGAGGTCGATCTCGTCGTCCGTCTCGAGCAGCTGGCCCTGGCCGGACGCGCGGCGCTCGATCCACCGGTGGATCTCCGTGCCGATCCGGGCCGCCGGCCCGCTGAAGCGCGGGAGCGGCCGGACGCTGGTCCAGTAGAAGCGCTTCGGGCAGATGGTGTAGTCGACGACGCCTCCGACGCTCACGGTGGTCGGCGGGCGCTCGCCGCCCGGCCGGGCATCGAGGGCTTCGCGCTCGCGCAGGTGGGCGGCGAGCGCCCGCCGTTCGGCGGCGAGCCCTTCGAACGCCGCCCGATCGGCCGCGGGCAGGGCGTCGACGAGCGACGGTTGGATCCCGTCGATCGCCGCGGCCCGCCACCCCCCGGCGAACAACGCGTCGGCATCGTCCGGCCGGGCGGGTCCCGGCCACGGCCGGACGAACCCCTCGCGCAACCCGAGCATGGGGTTCGCCTGTCCCGGCTCCTCGGGTCCATGCTGGATCGACGCGGAGCCGGTGGACGCGCCCCACGCCATCAGCTCGTCGAGGAACAGCGACGGCTTCTTCGGCATGTTGTTGTCGCCGTACCAGAACGCGCCGCTCACGCTGAGCGTCCTGCGGGCTCGCGTGAGCGCGACGTAGGCGGTCCGGCGCTCCTCCACGATCTCCTGCGCGGCGAGGGCCGTCTTGAACCGGCTCACGTTGCCGTCGAACGACGGCAGCACCTTCGCATCTCCCCGGAGCTCGAAGTCGAGCGACTTGCCCCGCTCCGCGGGGTTCTGCGGGATCGTGGGGTTGGGCAGGTATCCGTGGGCGACGCCCGGGACGAAGACATGATCGAACTCGAGCCCCTTGGCGACGTGGATCGTCATCACCTTGACGGAGTCCTCATCGGACGGTTGGACCGGTGCCCAGTCCTGTTTGTCGAGCTCCTCGACGGCATCGACGTAGTCGAGGAACGCGCGGAGGGTGAGCTCGCCCTCCACGGGTTCGAAGGCGTGGACCTCATCGAGGAACGCGGCGAGGTTCCGCCGGGCGCCGAGCGCGCGCGGCCGATCCAGGTCGGCGTCGAGCTCGTCGAGGATCCCGATCCGACGGATCACCTCGCCGAGGAACTCCCCGACCGGTTTGCGCGCCTCCTGCCGAAGGACGCGCAGCTCATCGCGGAACGCGGTGAGCCTGGTCCGCGCCTCCTCGGACAGGCCCTCGACCTCGTCGAGCCGCTCGAGCGCTTCGGCGAACAGGAAGGGCTCGGCCTCGACGTCGTCCTCGGTCATGTACTCGAGCATCAGCTTCGATTCCCGCGTCGCGAGCCGGGCGACGAGCGCGAGGTCCTTGAACCCGACCCGGTACCGAGGACCGAGCAGGATCCTGGCGAGCGCCACCGAGGCCTTCGGGTCGTGGACCGCGCGCGCGTACGCGAGGACCTCGACCACCTCGGGCTGCTTCAGGAGCCCGGCGAGGCCGACGATCTCGACCGGAACGTCGTGCTCGTCGAACGCGCGCTGCAACAGACCGAACAGGCGTGAGGTCCGGCACAGGACGGCGACGTCGGACCACGCGGCACCGGCCGCGCGCAGCGCCACGACGCGCTCCGCGATCGAGCGAGCCTCGGTCCACTCATCCATGTGCCGGGCGACCGCGACCTCGCCCTCGCCGTTGGCCGGGTCGGGGCGGAGCTCCTTGTCGGGGTCGGGCCGCTGCGCGTCGGGGATGGGCCCGATGATCGTGTCCGCGGCGGCGAGGATCCGGGCCCCGGAACGGAAGTTCGTATACAGGGGGAGGCGAGCGGCCGGCGATCCTTCCGACCGCGGGAACCGCTCGGGGAACTCGAGCAGGTTGTAGAGCGAGGCGCCCCGCCACGCGTAGATGTTCTGGTCCGGGTCGCCGACGGCCGTCACCGGATGACCCTCACCGAACAGGGCGTGCATCAGGTCCGCTTGCGCGACGTTCGTGTCCTGGTACTCGTCCAGGAGCACGGCGCGGAAGCGCGCGCGGTGATCGGCGACGATCTGCGGGTACCGCTCCGCGATCTCGATCGCGCGATCGATCTGGTCCCCGAAGTCGATCACCCCCAGCTCGCGCTTGAGCTCCCGGTACCGCGCGCACGCCTCGGCGAGCTCCAGCCGCTCCTCGGCGGCCTCGTACACCCGGTTCGATCGCGCGTTCTTGAGCAGCTCGAGCCTGGCCGCAACGTGCGCTTCGATCTGCACCGGCCGCACCCGATGGTTCTGGGCCTGTTCGTCGAGCTCGAGGATCTTCGCGACGAGTGACGGCTGCCACGTCGCGGCGGCATGCTCGAAGGTCATCCGGTCGAGCACCCTCGAGCAGAGCTCGCTCCGCTGGGCCTGCGTGAGGACCCGGGCCCCCGGCTCGAACCCCGCCAGCACGCCGTAGCGTTCCAGGAGAGATGCAGCGAACCCGTGGTAGTTGAGGACCTCCGGCTCTTCCCCCTCGGCGAGCTCCAGGGTGGAGAGCGCTCGGCGAACACGCAGCCGGAGGTTGTCCGTGGCCTTGTTCGTGAACGTCAGGCACAAGACGTTGCCGGGGAGCACGCCTTGCTCCGCGTCGACGCCGTCGATCCGACCGAGGGCCGTGAGCGCCAGGTACACGACGCGGGCGGCCATCACCGAGGTCTTCCCCGAGCCCGCGCCCGCGATCAACACGCACGCCACCTCGAAGACCTGCCGTCCCTCGGGCCAGATCGGGCAGAGCGTGCGGAAGTCGCACCAGAAGCAGTCGGCCTGCGAGTTCGGACGGTAGACCTCGTCGACGATCAGCCTCTTCTGCTCGGCGATCAGCGTCGAGAGCGTTTCGCGTACCGCGGTCTGATACTGCTCGGCGCTCCGGTGCGAGACCTGCCACGCCTTCACGACGATGTCGTGCGGCGGCTTCCAGTGGCCCTTGATGAACGCGAGCTCGACCGCGCGGACCGGGCGGAACCGCTCGAGGCTCGCGGACTCGTTCACCGCCAGGTAGTAGATCCCGAGCTGGAGGCTCTCCTCGGCCTTCGGCGCGTTGTCGGGGTTGCCGGTCTTGAAGTCGGTGATCCGGGTGCCCCCCGACGCGAGCGGACCGATCCGGTCGATCACGCCGACGATCGTCACGCCGTCGAACTCGAACTCGAAGAACTCCTCGACCGCCAGGGACTCGCCCTCGCCGTAGTTGAACCACCAGTTCCGGAACATCCGCTCCTCGACGAGCCGCCGGTAGGCCACGGAGACCGCCCTGGAGGGGAACTCCTGATCGCGCCAGCGTTCCGTGATGGCGCCCAGGATCGACTCCTTCGACTTCTCGAGCTCACCCTTCTCGCACTGCTCGATCAGGCCGTGCACGAGCTTGCCGACCCACGCCTGGTAGCCGGCCGTGCGGCCGAGCCCGAGCTCGTCGCCGAGCACGTGCTGCAGTTCGCAGTTCTCGAGCGTGGACAGCCGGGAGTAGCTGAGGCGGAGATCCTCGTGGAGCGGTCGCCCCGTCTCGGTCCAATCGCGCTGGAACCACCAGGTGGAGGGGTCGGCCCCCAGTGCATGGAGCCCGTCGAGGGCGGCCAATCGGCGCCAGTCCTCCGCGGAGGGATCGGCGAGCTGGCGTCGCCAGAGCGCCGACGCCTCGCGGGTCGAGACCGGCTCGTCGAACGGCGACCCGGGGGCCGGCCGCCAGGTGGCACCCAGCTCGCCAACGAACCGTGTGCGCTGGGTCAGCTCGTCAGCGTCGGCGTGGGTGTCCGAGCACACGAGCACGATGCCCCGGCGTGCCCGGCCGACGACCACGTGGAAGAGGCGGCGTTCGTCCTCCAGCCGGGCGCGGACCGATTCGGAGCGCGACGGCGTCCGCTCGAGCGACGCCAGATCGAACATGGGCTCGGGACGGCCGAGCGACGGGAAGTTGCCCTCGGCGGCGCCCGCCACGATCACCGTGTCGAACTCCAGACCGACGGTCCCGTGCGCGGTGAGGACGGCGACGGCATCGGGACCCGCACGGTCCCACGCCGTCCATCCCGGTCCGTGCTCCCCGGCGTCCAGGGCCTCGAGGAACCCCTGCACGCCGGTGTCGCCGCCCTCGCTGGCCTCGGCGACCGCGTTGGCGAACGTGACCACGGTGTCGAGGTCGCGCCGATCGTCTGCATCTTCCAGGCCTGCGCCCTCGACGAGCCGGCGTGAGCAGGGCAGCTCCTCCCAGAGCACGCGGAAGGCGTCCTGGACCGACATCCCGGCGAAGAGCGCCGCCTTCGCGAGGGTCTCCCGCGCGGCGACGACGGCGTCGGCCTCGGCCGGGTCCAGGCCCTCCGTCACGTCGAGCGCCTCGGCCGCGGCGCGCCCTTCCACGCGCGCGCGGCGGATCAAGCCGCGGGCGGCCGCCGGCGACAACCCGATCACGTCGGACGTGAGGAGCGGCTCGACGAGCTCGTCGCGCTCGGGCCCGCCGGCCGCGATCCACCGCAGCGCGAGCACGTACGGGTGGGTCGACGGCGCGGTCCCCAGCGACAGGCCTCGTTCAGGGACGACGCGCGGCACCTGCGCGTCATCGAGCGCGCGGAGCAGGTTGCCGACGTGCGCGCCCTGGCGCCGGACCACGACGGCCAGATCGCTCCAGGCGACGCCCTCGACCACATGGAGCCGCCGGAGTTCGCGCGCCACCGCCGCGTGCTCCTCCGAGGTGTGCGGCGCGATCCATGCCGCGACCGCGGGTTCGGCGACGGATCGATGACGCGTGGTCAGACGGATCCGCTCCGCGCCGGGGAACGCCTCGGTCGCGAAGCGGTCGAGCGGAAGGCGCGTCGTCCCTTGGAACGAGAAGACGTGCGCGTCGGGATCGGCCGCCACGACGAGGTCCGGAGCGGCCAGACCCCGCAGGATGGCCTCCGCCGCCAGCGTCGTGTCCTGGTAGTCGTCCACGAGGATGTGGTCGAACAGCGGGGGTCCCTCCGGTGCGGCGAGCGCCGCGCGCTGCAGGAGTCCGGCGAAGTCCACCTGGTTGGCGGCGTCGAGCACGCCGAGGTACTCCGCTGCG
>VAYF01000074.1 GCA_005883885.1 Actinomycetota bacterium
CTGGCTCGAGGACGGAACCGTCGTGCTCCGAGACCACCCCGGAACGAGATGACGGGCCGCGGCTCCCCTCGGGGCCGGTCGCGCCTTCCCCATACGCGACCATCCCCTGTCGAGCGCCGCGGCCCGTCACGCCGAGGTCCTTGCGGTGTGAGCCGCCGGACCGAAAGCGGAGGTTAGACGCAAGGTTGAGACCTGTCAACCGGACGGATGTGCTTGCGTGCAGCCCATGTTGAGCATCGTCGCAGGTGACGTGTCGCCGTCGAAAGAGAGACAAGACCGTGAACGAGCTCGGGGCGTGAAACCCTCGACCGGTACGCGAGGGTATGACGAAGCCTCAAGCTCCGGCGGCGACGATGACCAGCTCGGTGCCGAGTCCGAGCAGGAAGCCGATGAGCACGCCCCAGAGGGTGATCTCCCATGAGAGCCTCCTGCCGACGGAGAACAGCTCACCGATCACGTAGAGGATCGCACCCGCGGCGAGCGTGAGGAACGCGACGAACACGTACACGCTGGAGATCGAGTTCCCGATGAGCGTTCCGAAGAACGTCGGCCCGCCGGCGACGAGACCGGCGAGCACGAGCCATGACCACGCCGGCCGGATGTCGGCTGCGACGAGCGGACCGACGATGCCGAACCCCTCGGTCGCGTTGTGCAGACCGAAGCCGACGACGAGCAGCAGCGCGAGCGATACCTCGTCGGCATGCGCGGCCTGGCCGATCGCGAGCCCTTCGGAGAAGTTGTGGAGCCCGATCCCGGCGGCGATCGTCATCGCCAGATGGAGCGCCTCTTCCCGTCGGCCGACGGCGGTCTCCGCGAACGCCATCGCGCCGGGGCCGATGCTCGCGCGACGCCGTCTGATCGCCTTGCCCACGTACAGCAGGCTCATCAGGCCCACGGCCAGCCCGAACCCGTAGCAGAGGGTCAGTCCCGCGAACCGCACCCACGAGCCGCCGGACTGGGCGGCAGCCAGGGACCCGTCGAGGACGTCTCCCGCGTTCGCGAGGATGTCGACGAGCAAGAAGGCGAGGATCCCGGCCGAGATCCCGTTCAGGAGCGTCTTGACCCTGACGTTCTGCATCTCGACGCGGCCGATCGGCAGCCCGAGGAAGATCGTGAACCCGGCGACGGCCCCGAGGACCGCCACGTCCGCCGTGCTCATCACCGCCACCTTCCGAGACCGCGCCGACGCTCCGAACCGGCGCCGGCTCCACGCGGCAGAAATCCTATCCGCGGGGTCGGATTCACGGCAAGTTCGTATACGAACCATCTCTCGACAGCGGCTCGAGACCGCGCGCCCGACGACGCGGCGGACCCGTCGGGGACGCTCGCTAGGATGAGACTCGTGCCTGGAGAACCGGTCGAGCGCGAGCGGCGGAAGCTCTTCCTCCTGGACGGCCACAGCCTCGCGTACCGAGCCTTCTTCGCGCTCCCGCCGACACTCGCCACCACCAGCGGCACGGTGACCAACGCCGTGTACGGGTTCACCTCCATGCTGATCAAGCTCCTCGCGGAGGAGAAGCCCGACCTGATCGCGGTGGCCTTCGACACGGGCAAGCCGACCGTTCGCCTGGAGATGGACGCCGAGTACAAGGCCGGCCGCCGCGAGACGCCGGCGGACTTCGGACCGCAGCTGGCGCTCATCGAGGAGGTGCTCCACACGCTGCGGATCCCGATCGTCCGGGTCGAGGGGCACGAGGCCGACGACGCGCTCGGGACGCTCGCCGAGGAGGCGAGCGACGAGGGCATCGACGCCGTGATCGTCACGGCGGATCGTGACTTCTTCCAGTTGACCCGCGACCCCGCGGACGGACGCGGCGCCATCTCGATCTTGTTCAACCGGCGCGGGATCTCCGAGATCGATCTGATGGGCCCCCATGAGGTGACGACGAAATACGGTGTGTCACCCGCCCAGTACCTCGACTACGTCGCCCTGAAGGGCGACACGTCGGACAACATCCCAGGCGTGCCGGGTGTGGGGGAGAAGACCGCGGCGAAGCTCGTCCAGGAATGGGGATCGGTCGAGAACCTCATCGCACACCTGGACGACCTCAGAGGCAAGCTCAAGGAGAACGTCGGCGACGCGGTCGATCGGCTCGGTCTGAACAAGCAGCTCGCGCGGATCGTGACCGACCTCGATCTGGACATCCGGCCGGAGGACTGCGTGCGGGGGGCCTTCGATCCCGACGCCGTCCACCGACTGTTCACGTCGCTCGAGTTCCGTTCGTTGCTCGACCGCCTCAACGAGGCGGCGGGCGCGATCAAGCCGAAGGTCGAGCTGGCGGAGCTCGACCTCACCCAGCGCGATGCCTCGGAGCTGGCGAAGGTGCTGCAGGCGGGGCCCTCGGCGGTCCGCTTGCGGACCGACGAGGGCCGGGTACGGGGGGCGGCCGTGTCCGCCGGCGGCGGACAGGCCGCCTACGCGGCGCTCGAGGGCCTGGGGGCCCTGGCCGAGCCGCTCGCCGACCCCGCCGCACCGAAGTGGGCGCACGACGCCAAGGCGCTCGAGCGTACGGTCCTCGCCGAGGGGGGAACGGTCGCCGCGGTCGCCTTCGACACGATGCTCGCGGGGTACCTGCTCGACCCCGCGTCTGCCAGCTACCCGATCTCGATCCTCGGCGAGCGCTACCTGGGTGTGGACGTGGTCGGCGACGCGGGCGAGGACGAAGCCGGTCAGCTGTTCGCGGAGGATCCCTGGCGCGCGACGGCCGCCGATGCGGCGGCCGTTGCGCTGCTCGCTCCGGTGATGGACGAAGAGGTGGACCGTCTCGGGCTCCGCCACCTGCTGGAGGACGTCGAGCTCCCGCTCTCGTCCGTGCTCGCCCGGATGGAGGCCCGGGGGGTCCGCCTCGATGTCGAGTACCTCCAGGAGATGGGCGCGGAGGCGCGGGAGCAGATGGCCGAGTTGACGAAGGAGATCTACCGGCTCGCCGGCCGGGAGTTCAACCTCAATTCCCCGCCGCAGCTGCGGGAGGTTCTGTACGACGAGCTCGGGCTGCAACCCGGCAAGCGCACCACCAAGGGTGCATTGTCGACCGACGCGTCGGTGCTGGAGAAGCTGCGCGATGACCACGAGATCGTCGATGCGCTCCTGTCGTGGCGGGAGCTCGACAAGCTCAACTCCACCTACCTCGAGGCCCTGCCCAGGATGGTCGAGCAGCGTGACGGCCGGGTGCACACGACCTTCAACCAGGCCGCGGCGGCGACGGGACGCCTCAGCAGCTCCAACCCGAACCTGCAGAACATCCCGGTCCGCTCGGAGCTCGGTCGCAGGATCCGACGGTCGTTCATCCCGGGGTCGCCGAACCAGGTGCTCCTCGTCGCGGACTACTCGCAGATCGAGCTCCGCGTGCTCGCGCACCTCTCGGGTGACGACGGCCTCCGCGAAGCCTTCGAGGCCGGGATCGACATCCATGCCGCCACCGCCGCCACGGTGTTCGGGTTGCCGCTCGAGCAAGTGGATCCGGAGCTCCGGCGCCGAGCGAAGATGGTGAACTACGGGCTCGCGTACGGGATGAACGCGTACGGGCTCGCCCAGCGTCTGGACATCCCGCCAGACGAGGCCGAGGAGATCCTGAACGGATACTTCGAGGGCTTCCCGAAGATCCGCGACTACCTCCGGGCGCAGGTCGACCGGGCGCGGATGGACGGGTTCACCGAGACGATCCTCGGCCGCCGGCGATACATCCCTGAGCTGACCAGTGGCAACCGCAGGCTGCAGGCCCTGGGGGAGCGGCAGGCCCTGAACGCGCCGATCCAGGGGAGCGCCAGCGACGTCTTCAAGGTCGCGATGATCCGGGTGGACGAAGCGCTCCACGATCGGCCGGAGCTCGATTGCCACATGTTGCTGACGGTGCACGATGAGTTGGTCTTCGAGGTTCCGCAGGACCGGGTGGAAGAGGCGGCGGCCGTGGTGGCCGACCGGATGGAGCACGCGATCGATCTGGACGTGGCCCTGCGCGCCGACGTCGGCTGGGGTCCCAACTGGGCCGAGGCCACGCCCGCGGGACACTGACGTTCGCTCACCGCATTGACGTCGTTCTCGCAGCGTACGTAACCTCTCGTTCGG
>VAYF01000075.1 GCA_005883885.1 Actinomycetota bacterium
CCAGGCGGAGGTCGTCACGCCGCGCGGCCAGCCGGCGGAACGCATCCACCGCGACGGGGAACCCCTTGCGGGCATCCAGCCGGCCGACGAACAGGAGCCTCGTCCCCGCGCCCAGGTCGGCGGGGATCGCTTCGGCGAACGCGGCCGTCTCGACCCCGTTCGGGATGATCTCGAAGGCTCCGCCGATCCGCGAGCGTTCGAACGCCGCCGCTCGCTCGGAGACGGCGATCCGGACCGCGAGCCGGCGGGCCACCCGGCGGATCAGCGGCGCGGTCAGGTCGTAGAGGCGCGCGCGCGTGGCGCCGGAATGGAACGTGCCCACCACCGGCGCGCGCGCCTCGAGCGTCGCCCACATGCCGGTGGACGGAACGGTCGGCTGATGGGCGTGGACGAGGTCGGGTCCGAACGCGCGAAGCAGATCGCGGATCCGGCGCCGAGACCACGGCCGGAGGTCGATCGGTGCGTTGGAAGCGTTGTACGGGACGTCGACCGGCCGGCCCACCCCCACCACGTGTGGCTCGCGCGGCCGACGCCGTGCCGGGGTCAGGACCTTGACGTCATGACCCCGTGAGAGCAACCGCTCCGCGAGCTCTCCCACCTGGACCTGCACGCCGCCCGCGTCGTCCCATGCGTACGGGCACGCGAGCGCGATCCTCACGTTCCGTCCCGGTCGGACCACCCGGGCTGGAACAGGTGCCAGTCCGGCGGCGATGCGGAGATCGCCCGCTCGAACGCGCGGGCGATCTCCTCGGTGATCGCCCGCGCGTCCTCGCGCCGGCTCCCGGTCCTCGGCACCTCCGCGAGCGGGTGCAGGACGCAGCGCCAGCCGGTCGGCGTCTCGTAGATGGAGGCGACCACGATCGGCGCGTCGCTCGAGAGCGCGAGCAGCGCCGGACCGGCCGGCAGCTTGCGACGCCCGCCGAACATCTCGACCTCGACGCCACGTCCGGTCAGATCGCGGTCGGCGACCAGCGCGACCACCCGGCTCTCCGCGAGCGCCGAGGTCAGCGCCCTGCCCACGCGACCGTCCTGGTCGAGCCCGATGATCGTCATGCCGAGCGCTTGGCGGTGTTCCAGGAACAAGCGGAACAGCTCCTCCGGTCGGAGCCGCTCGGCCACGGAGACGACCGGCAGACCTCGCTGCAGCATCGCTCGACCGGCCGCGTCCCAGTTCCCCATATGCGGCAGGACGGCGATCACGCCCGTCCCGGCGGCGACCGGATCGGCCAGGTGCTCGATACCGTTCCATGCGAACGCGGCATCGATCCGATCGTCGGACCAGTCGACGACATCGAACGCGTCGAACCAGTAGCGTGCGTACCGGCGGAAGGCCTCCTTCGTCACGGCCTGGACGAGCGGATCGTCTACCGGTCTGCCCAGCACCATCGCCTGATTGGCGGCCACGGTCGACCGGGCGCGGGACGCCACGTGGTATGCGAGCGACCCGGCCCAGCGGAAGAGCATCCGGCCGGTCTGCGTGGGGATCGTCCGGCCGAGCCAGCCGACGGTCGCGAAGGCCCGGTACGCGAGCCGTTCGCGAGGACTCGAGAGGGCCGTCTCGCTCACGACCGGCCTTCGCGGGCGACCTGACCCGTACGGACCGCGGCCGCGAGGACCGAGGTCGCGGCCGCAGCCCAGACCGCCCAGCCGAGCCCGCTGACCAGCAGCCCTGTCGCCACGAGCGCGTACCGCAGGCCGCGCGTGACGTGGCTCTCCTCGACGGAGTAGCCCAGCGCCGCGCCCCGGGCCCGGACATAGGAGGACAGGAAACTGGCGCACAGTGCGACGATCGCGCCGATCGCCACGCCCGGTGACGCGCTCCGAGAGACCCACGCGATCGGTCCCAGGATGGCCGCGTCCCATCCCCGATCGAGCAGCTCGGTCAGCATGCGGTCGACCGGACCGCCCTCGCCGTGGTTCGCCCGGTGCCCGCCGAACAGCAGGAGCGCCGCCCCGGTTCCCGCGAAGACGCCCGCCCGCGTGAGCTGGCCGATGACGACGAACCACCCGGCGCCGGCCGCGAGCGCGGCGCCTGACAAGAGGGCGGCCCGTGTGAGCGCCGTCCCCGGCGGCTGTCGCTGGAAGCGCACCATCGGAACGGGCGCGAGCGTAGCAACTCGATAGGATGCCGGGACCCGTGACCAGGGTCCGTGCAGATCCGGGAGGAGCCGCGTTGAAGACGTACGACGCGAAGGACATCCGAAACGTCCTGCTGGTTGGCCATGGAGGAGCGGGCAAGACGACGCTCCTCGAAGCATTGCTCTTCGCGTCCGGCGGCATCACGCGCATGGGGACCGTGGAAGACGGCAACACCGTTTCCGACCACGATCCGGATGAGCAACGGCGCGGGATCTCCGTGTCGCTCGCCATGGCGCCGATCGAGTGGAAGGGCGTCAAGATCAACGCGCTCGATGCGCCCGGCACGGCAGACTTCGTCGGCGACCTCCGGAACGCGATCCGTGCGGTGGACGCCGTGATCGTCGTCGTCAGCGCGGTCGACGGTGTCGAGGTCCAGACGGAGTACGCGTGGGAGCTGGCCGTGGACGAAGGACTGCCGCGCGCGATCTTCGTGAACAAGCTCGACCGCGAACGCGCCGACTTCCAGAGCACCCTCGACCAACTGGTGTCGTCGTTCGGCACCCAGGTCGCACCCTTCGAGCTGCCGATCGGCCAGGAGCACGAGTTCGGCGGGATCGCCGATCTTCTCCACGAGAAAGCGGATCTCTATCCGAACGGACCGATGGCCGAGGAGTCCGAGTGGCCCGATGACATCCACGCGATGGCGGATCCTGCGCGCGAGAAGCTCGTGGAGGCGGTCGCGGAGTCAGACGACGCGTTGATCGAGGAGTACCTGGAGCAGGGGACCCTCCCCGAGGAGCACATCGTGAGCGGCGCGAAGGCGGGCTTCGCAGCCGCGCGTCTGGCGCCGGTGCTCGTCGGGTCGGCCTCCAAGGCGATCGGGATCGACCGGCTCCTCGACTTCATCGTCGACGAATTCCCCTCACCACTCGATCGCGGCCCGATCACGGTGATCGGGAGGGGCGGTGAGGCGAAGGAGCGCCCGGGCGATCCGGCCGGCCCCACCACCGCGTTCGTGTTCAAGACCGTCTCGGATCCGTTCGTCGGTCACGTCACGATGTTCCGGGTGTTCAGCGGTCGCGTCCGTCCGGACAGCTCGATCTACAACGCGACCCAGAACACCGAGGAACGGCTCGGTCAGCTCTTCACCCAGAAGGGGAAGGAGCACGAGACGATCGCCGAGGTACCCGCCGGCGACATCGGCGCGGTGGCCAAGCTCCAGGCCTCTCACACCGGGGACACGTGGTCGACGAAGGACGACCCGGTCCAGCTCCAGCCCGTCGAGCTCCCCGAGCCTCTGCTCGCGTACGCGATCACCCCCGCCACGAAGGGCGACGAGGACAAGCTCGCGACCGGGCTCGCCCGGCTCCGCGAAGAGGACCCCTCCTTCCACGTCGCGCGCAACGAAGAGACCCACGAGATGGTGATCTACGGCATGGGCGAGGCGCACCTGGACGTCCAGATGAGCCGGCTCAAGGCGAAGTTCGGCGTGGGCGTGCTTCACACCCCGGCGAAGATCGCCTTCCGGGAGACCGTCCGGGGCAAGGCGGCCGCGCAGGGTCGACACGTGAAGCAGACGGGTGGCCACGGCCAGTACGCGATCTGCAGCATCGAGTTGGAACCCCTCCCCCGCGGCGAAGGGTTCGTTTACGAGGACAAGATCAGCGGGGGCGCGATCCCGCAGCAGTTCATCCCCTCGATCGAGAAGGGCATCGTCAAGACGATGGCGGAGGGCGTGATCAGCGGGAACCCGATGGTCGACATCAAGATCACGCTCGTGGACGGCAAGTTCCACACGGTCGACTCCTCCGACATGGCCTTCCAGATCGCCGGGTCGGTCGCGCTCAAGGAGGCGGTGGAGAAGGCGGGCGTCGTCCTCCTGGAGCCGATCGTCCAGCTCTCGGTCGTCGTCCCGGAGAGCTTCACCGGAGACATCATGGGGGACCTGAACGCCAAACGAGGCAAGATCCAGGGGATGGAGCAGATCGGTGGCGGGAAGCAGCGGATCAACGCGTTGGTCCCGCAAGCCGAGGTCGCCCGGTACGTGATCGACCTTCGTTCGATGACCGGTGGCCGCGGTGCGTTCGCCATGACGTTCTCCCACTACGAGGAGATGCCCTCACA
>VAYF01000076.1 GCA_005883885.1 Actinomycetota bacterium
AACCGACGCGCGACACGCTGACCAGTTCGTACGAGCGGGTGCTCCGACAGCGGAATCGCCTCTTGAAAGAACACGAAGGCCGAGGCGCTCCTCGGGAGCTCGAAGCATGGGACGAGCAGCTGATCCAGACCGGCTCGGCCGTGATCCGGGCGCGGGCCGGATCGGTGGGCGCGATCGCCCAACCGGCGTCGCGAGCGTTCTCGGCAGTGTCGGGCTACGACCTGGTGGTCCGCTACGCGCCGAACGTCCCTGCCGCCGACGTGGAAGCGGGGTTCCGGCACCGGCTCAACGAGCGACGGTCCGACGAGCTGCAACGTCGGACGTCGCTCGTCGGACCACACCGTGACGACCTGGAGCTCGCGGTGCGCGACCTGGGCGCGCGAAGCTTCGCGTCTCATGGAGAGACCTGGGTCGCGGCGCTCGCCGTCCGCCTCGGACTCGCCACCGCGGTCGAAGCTGCGATCGGCGAACCGCCGGTCCTCCTGGTGGATGATCCGTACAGCGCGCTCGATCCGACGCGTCGAGACCGGATCGCGTCGATCCTCGCCGCGCGACCGGGTCAGGTCGTGATCAGCGTGGCCGACGAAGCCGATGTGCCCGCACAGGCGACGGCGATCTTGGACGTACGCGCGGGCAGCGTCGTCGTGCGACACGAGGCCGCCTGATGCCGCACTCGAAGGGGTTCGGGCGACGCGTCGATCGGCGCACCGGGGATCCGGTTCCGATCGGCGACGTCGTCGACGCCTTGCTGCGAGAAGACGTCTTCAGCCGCGGCATGCCGATCGCCACCCTCGCCCGGCGATGGCCGGAGCTGGTGGGGGAGCGGCTCGCACGAGCCACGAAGCCCGCGTCCCTGGAGGGCGGGATCTTGTTGATCCGAGCCTCCGACGGGCCCTGGGGAGCACAAGCGAGATTCCTCGCTGAACAGATCCGGGAGCGGGCCGATGCGGCGCTCGGAACGGGGTCGGTGAAGGCCGTCCGGATCGTGGTCGGCTCGGGGGCGTGGGACGAGCGAAACCGCAGGTCACAGGGCTGATTTCCGTCCCGAAGATACGGTCAGACGACACCCCCATCCGGTAAGATAGGGGGGTTCGTGCGACACCCCGCCGCACGCCCCCCGCAGGCCCGCGGCGGGTGCCGTGCGGCCCCGATCGGAGGACGGTTGGCAACCCCAGCGAAACGCACCACCAGGACCAGAACGACCAAGCAACAGCCCGGTTACGACTCCAGCAGCATCCAGGTCCTCGAGGGTCTCGAGCCTGTCCGCAAGCGACCCGGTATGTACATCGGGACCACCAGCTCGCGGGGGCTGCATCACCTCGTCTACGAGGTCGTCGACAACGCGATCGACGAAGCCATGGCCGGGTACTGCGACAAGATCATCGTGACGCTCCACGCGGACGGCTCGGCGAGCGTGCTCGACAACGGCCGAGGCATCCCGGTCAAGCCGATCCCCGGTCGCAAGGATCGCCGCCCCGCCCTCGAGATCGTGCTCACCGTGCTGCACGCCGGCGGCAAGTTCGGCGGCGAGGGCTACAAGATCTCCGGCGGGCTCCACGGCGTCGGCGTCTCCGTGGTGAACGCGCTCTCCCAGAAGCTCGACGCCCAGGTCCAGCGGGACGGCTCCACGTACACGATGGCCTTCAGCCGGGGCAAGGTCACGAAGAAGCTCACCAAGGGCAAGGGCAGCTCGAGGACCGGCACCCTGGTCCGCTTCTGGCCCGACCCGGACATCTTCACCGAGGGAGTGGAGTTCGAGAGCAAGATCCTCGCGGACCGGCTGAAGGAGCTGGCGTTCCTGAACAAAGGCGTCGAGATCCACCTGGTTGACGAGCGCGCCGGGTCGAAGGAGGTCTTCAAGGCCACCGGGGGTCTCGTGGATTTCGTGAAGTACCTCGCGGAGGGCCGGGAGCCGCTGCACCGGGTCGTGTACTTCGAGGCGAAGGAAGGCGACGGCACGGCCGAGGTGGAGATCGCTCTGCAGTGGAACAACTCCTACGCGGAGTCGTTCCATTCGTTCGCGAACACGATCAACACGCACGAAGGGGGCATGCACGAGGAGGGTCTGAAGAAAGCGCTCACGAACGTGCTGAACCGGTACGCGCGGAGCAAGGGCCTGCTCAAGGAGAAGGAAGAGAACCTGATCGGCGAGGACGTTCGCGAGGGGCTGATCGCGATCGTCTCCGTGAAGCTCCGCGACCCCCAGTTCGAAGGTCAGACGAAGACGAAGCTCGGCAACGCCTTCATCCGTTCGTTCGTCGAGACCACCGTGAATGCGAGGCTCGCCGAATGGCTCGAGGAGCATCCGGGGGACGGCAAGCGCATCGTCACCAAGGGTGAGTCGGCGGCGAAGGCCAGGCTCGCCGCCAAGCAGGCGCGCGACCTCACCCGACGCAAGTCGTTCCTGGAGTCGGGATCGCTGCCGGGCAAGCTCGCCGACTGCCAGCTGAACGACCCTGCCGCGTGCGAGATCTACATCGTGGAGGGCGATTCCGCCGGCGGCTCCGCCAAGCAAGCGCGTGACCCGGCGACCCAGGCCATCCTCCCGATCCGCGGCAAGATCCTGAACGTCGAGAAGGCGCGCCTGCACAAGATCCTCGAGAACATCGAGATCCAGGCGCTCATCACCGCGATCGGCACCGGCATCGGCGACGAGTTCGACATCGACAAGGCCAGATATCACCGCATCGTGCTGATGGCCGACGCGGACGTCGACGGCGCGCACATCCGCACGCTCCTGCTGACGTACTTCTTCCGCTACATGCGCGACCTGATCGATGCCGGATACGTCTACCTCGCGCAGCCGCCGCTGTACCTCGTGAAGGAGGGGAAGCAGGAGCTGTACTTCTACACGGAGCGGCAGTGGGACGACTATCGGAATGCGAACGGGAACGGGAAGAAGCTCGATCCCCAACGCTTCAAGGGGCTCGGCGAGATGGACGCCTCCCAGCTCTGGGAGACCACGATGGATCCGGAGCGGCGCACGCTGCTCCAGGTGACGTTGGACGACGCCGCCACGGCCGATCACCTGTTCACCGTGCTGATGGGTGAGGACGTGCCGCCGCGCAAGGAGTTCATCGAAGCCAACGCCCGGTACGTCCAGAACCTGGACGTCTGAGAGGGGAACCGAGGAGCGTCCGTGTCACAGGAAGGTCTGTTCGCAGGGAACGTCGAGCCGGTCCAGCTCGAGGAGGAGATCCAGCGCTCCTACCTCGACTACGCGATGTCGGTCATCGTCAGCCGTGCGCTCCCCGAGGTGCGTGACGGTCTGAAGCCCGTGCACCGTCGGATGCTCTGGTCGATGCTCGAGGGGGGGCTCCGGCCTGACCGGCCGCACCGGAAATCCGCGTGGGCTGTCGGCGAGGTCGTGAAGAAGTACCACCCGCACGCGCTCGAAGCCGTGTACGACGCCCTCGTGCGGTTGGCGCAGGATTGGTCGCTGCGCCACCCGCTGATCGACCCGCACGGCAACTTCGGCTCCGTC
>VAYF01000077.1 GCA_005883885.1 Actinomycetota bacterium
GAGACCGACCAGCTTCCGGGCCAGAAGGGCAAGCCGGTGGAGTGAGCCGGGCGCTCCGGCGGCGAGACGGATACGCTACGCCGCGAGCATGGCCGAATACGCGACCCCCGAAGAAGAGTGGCACGATTTCCTGAGCGGCACGCACCCACACCTCCAGGACAAGAGCCCGCTCCGACTGATCCCGTCGAACCCGCGGTGCAAGCTCTGCCAGGCTCCGTTCGGCTCGCCCGGCAGGTTCTTCCTGGCGAGATACGGATACACGCCGTGGGTGAAGCAGCCGAAGATCTGCGGGCGTTGCTTCAAGAGCATCGGGGATCACGCCCAGATGTGCCCCGGCGCTCCCGCAGGACAGGAGATCCGCGGAGGTGAGGTCGAGATCTCCATGCTGTTCGCCGACGTCCGAGGCTCGAGCCAGCTCGCTCGGCAGATGCCGGTGATCGATTTCACGCGACTGATGAACCGCTTCTACCGCGAGTCGAGCCGGGTCCTGATCGAGGGTGACGCGATCATCGAGAAGTTCGTCGGCGACGAGATCGTCGGTCTGTTCATCCCGTTCCTGACCGGGCCCGAGCACGCCGTGCGCGCGGTTGGAACCGCGCAGGAGCTGCTCCGTGTCACGGGCCACGGCTCGCCGGAGGGGCCCTGGGTCCCGATCGGTGCGGGCGTGCACACGGGTACGGCGTTCGTCGGGATGGTCGGATCGAACAACACGAGTGACTTCACGGCTCTGGGCGACCCGGTCAACATCGCCGCCCACCTCGCGTCGCAGGGTGCGATCGGCGAGATCCTGGTGACGGACCGGGCCGCCGAAGCAGCCGGCGTGGTCGCGGATGGGCTCGAGCATCGGCACCTCTCCCTGAAGGGCCACCCCGTCGACGCCTTGGTGCTGTCGGCGGCGCCCCTGGCTCCGACGAGCGGCTAGGGAACGCCTCCGGGAGGAGCGGTGACGGGAGCGTGAGCGCCCTCGCGAGCATCCTCCGGATCCGACCCGGCGAAGGACGCATGGTCGGTTCGGTGGTCGGCTTGCTGTTCGTCGCGTCCGCGGGACTCACGATCGGCGAGAGCGGCGTCAACGCCCTGTTCTTCGAGCGCATCGGTCCGGACGCGCTTCCCGTCATGTATCTCGCCCAAGGCGTGACCGGCCTCGTCGCCATGCTCGTGCTGACCGGCTCGCTCGCTCGGTTCGACCGTCGACGCGCGTACATCGTCATGCCCGCTTTGCTGGCGGCCGTCGTCGTGGTCGAGCGCGCGATCGTCGCGACCGACGTGCACTGGATCTACCGGGCGTTGTGGCTGACGGTCGCCGTCGCGACGTTGGTGCAATCGGTGTACCTGTGGGGGGCGGCAGGCGCGGTGACCGACACCCGACGCGCCAAGCGATTGTTCCCCTTGTTCGGCTCCGGCTCGATCCTCGGCTCGGTCGTGGGCGGGCTCCTCACCGGACCGCTCGCCGGGTCGATCGGCATCCGCAACCTGCTGCTCGTCTGGGCCGCGTGCCTCGTGGGCGCCTCGGTCCTCGGTGCCGGCGTGTTGGGTGTACGCCGAGAGGGGCGCATCGTTCGAGGGCGCGCCCGGCGCCGCCCTTCGGCGCTCCGCGACATCACCGATGCCTTGTCATTCGTCCGCCGTTCCCCGCTCCTGATGTGGATGACCGGAGCCGGCGTGCTGTTCTCGGTCCTGTTCTATTCGTTGTTCCTCCCGTTCGCGCAAGCGGCCACCGCTCGCTACCCGGATCCGGAAGCCCTCGCCGGGTTCCTCGGCGTGTTCAGCGCCGCCGTCACGATCGTCGCGTTCGTGATCTCCATCCTCTTCGCGAACCGCCTGCTGGCCTGGCTCGGGGCGGCGGCGGTGATCCTGGTGCTCCCGGCGCTGTACGGGGGCTCGTTCGGGATCCTGCTCGCGAGCTCGGCATTCACGACCCTCGTCGTCACCCGCGCGGCCGTGATGGTCTGGTTGCAGGGGGTGGCGTCGCCGGCCTGGGAGACGCTCGTCAACGTGGTCCCGGAGGTCCGTCGTGATCAGGTCCGCGCATTCATCTCGGGCGGACCGAGCCAGACGGGGACCGCGATCGCGGGCGTGCTGACGCTCGTCGGACAGCAGGCGCTCACGGCGACGCAGCTCTCGATCATCGGGCTGGCGGTCGCCGCCGTGACGATCTGGGCGGCGTGGCGGATCCGCCGTTCGTACACCGGCGCCCTCGTCGACGCGCTCCGTGCCGGTCGCCCGAGCGTGTTCGAGGGCAGGCCGGTCCAGGGAACACCGGTCGTGCTCGAGCTGGATGCGACGGCGATCGGGCTCGCGCTCGAGGCATCGCGTGACGAGGACCCGCGGGTGCGCCGGCTGGGCGTGGAGATGCTTGCGGCGGGCGACGATCCTCGCGTCCGAGCCGAGCTCGAGGATCGCACGAAGGACGTGGACGCGATGGTCCGGGCGCTCGCGATCGATGGGCTCTCGGGGTCGGAGGGGGTCGACGGATCGATCCTGACCCGTGCGCTCGGGGACGAGGCGGCGATCGTCCGACTCGCAGCGGTCGAGGCGATCGCGGAAGGGTCGCGCGGCTTCCGGATGGAAGAGCGGTTGGGGCCGCTCCAGGCGGATCCGGATCCGGTGGTCGCCGCCGCCGTCGGGGTGGCTCTGCTGGGAGGGCCGTCTCGTCCGGGCGCGGTCGAGAGCGTTCGTCGGCTCCTCTCTCACGAGCGGGACGACGTCCGGGTCGCGGCGGTCCAGAAGCTCCGCGCCGCGAGCCCGGACGATGTGATCGCGCTCGCGCTACCGATGCTCGAGGACCCATCGCCGGCCGTGCGAACGGAGGCGCTTCGCACGCTCGCGTCGGCTGCCCCGGAGCCTGCCCTCGCGCCGGTGCTGGGTGCGCTCGAAGGTCAGGACGCGTCCCTGCGCGAGGCGGCGCTCGATGTCCTCGTGGGCCTCGATCTCCGCGACCAGGCGCCCGTGATCGAGCGCTTGGCTCGCGAACGATCCTCCCTGGCGCGTCACGATCTGAGGCTGGCGACGGTGATCCCGTCGCACGGAGCCGAAGCGGAGCTGCTCCGGTCGGCCGTCCTCGAGCGCGGCCGGTCGCACGCCATCGTGGCGCTCTCGGCCGTCTCCCTCGTGAGCCGGGACGGCGACGCGATGCGGGCGGCGCTCGACAACCTCCGCGGGACCGATCCCGGTCAGCTCGCGAACGCGCTCGAGACGCTCGAGGCGACCGAGCACCGGTCACTCGCGACCCCGCTCCTCCCTTTGTGGGAGCGGACCGCGAGCACCACGGGTCCACCCGACGACTGGCTCGAGCTCGTCGCGGAGGACCGAGATCCGCTCATCCGCTCATGCGTCGAGCTCCTGCGCACGAAGGACCAACGAGGAGGGATCATGGGCCGCTCACGAACCTCGATGTCCCCGATGGAACGCGTGCTCGCGCTCCGGACGATACCGTTGTTCCAGGAGCTGTCGACGGCCGACCTCCGGCGGCTCGCCGACCTCGCAGAGGAGCGTTCGTTCGTCGACGGCGAGGTGATCTCGTCCGAAGGCGAGGTCGGCGACGAGCTGCACCTCGTGCTCGGCGGGACCGTCGCCGTCACGCGAGGTGGTACGGGGTCGGCCTCGACGGTGGCCCGGCGCGGGCCGGGCGACGTCGTCGGCGAGATGTCGATCATCACGCGCAAACCGAGGGTGGCCTCGCTCATCGCCGAGGGGGACGTGCGGACGATCCGGATCGGCCGGCAGGAGTTCGAGAGCATGATCCGCGAGCGGCCCGACGTGTCCCTGGCCATGATGCGGGTGTTGGCGGAACGTCTGGGCGCCGAGACGCGTGCGCCGAGATGATTCAGCTCTTGGCTTCGCGGTCGGTGGACCTGACCGCCCATCCGAGCCACAGGATGAGCGGGGTCACCGACATCGCCCCAAGGATCGCGAAGTAGAGCAGGATCTCCGCGGGATGCTCGAGTTTCGCCGGCAACCATGACGTCAGACCGTTCATGAAGGTCTGCATGGACGCGAGCATCGATGGCCTCCCGGGTCCCGGTCGCGAGACATGCTACCCCGATGACGCACCCGCGACCGGCTCCCCGAAAGGTCTTGCTTCCGTTGACATCACCGTGCGAGACTTCGCGGGTCCGGGCCAAGCCTGGACCTGACGGCGGCACGACGCGGGCACGTGCCGCCGTCGCCTTTTCCGGGGCGTTGCTATCGTGACGGCCCTCCCGGGCGCGTAGCTCAGCGGGAGAGCGCTCGCCTCACACGCGAGAGGTCGCTGGTTCGATCCCAGCCGCGCCCACGAGGGCCCGGCTTAACGCGCGCCGATGTTGCCACCAGGAAGGATCGCCCGCATGTCGAGCACGGTCACGAAGGTCGCCGCCCGCACCGAGGGCTTGCGCAAGGTCTACGGGGAGGGCGACGCCAGCGTTGAGGCGCTGCGAGGCGTTACCCTCGAGTTCGCCGTCGCCGGCTTCACCGCGATCATGGGTCCGTCCGGCTCGGGCAAGTCCACCTTGCTGCACTGCCTCGCCGGGCTGGACACCCCGACCGAGGGTCATGTCTTCATCGGCGACGTGGACATCACGACGCTCTCGGAACGTTCACTCACCCAGCTCCGTCGGGACAAGATCGGCTTCGTCTTCCAGGCCTACAACCTGGTACCGACGCTCACTGCGAAGGAGAACATCACGCTCCCGCTGGACATCGCCGGGCGGGACGTGGATCGTGCCTGGTTCGACGAGGTCGTCGACACGACCGGCCTCCGAGACCGGCTCGGTCACAAACCCACGGAACTGTCGGGCGGCCAGCAACAGCGGGTCGCCGGTGCGCGCGCGCTGGTCTCCCGCCCGGAGATCGTGTTCGCCGACGAGCCGACCGGCAACCTGGACTCGCGATCCAGCGACGAGCTCCTGACGTTCCTGCGGGGAGCGGTCACCGATCACGGACAGACCATCGTGATGGTGACGCACGACGCGAGAGCGGCGAGCTATGCCGACCGCGCCGTCTTCCTTGGCGACGGTCGGGTCGTGGACGAGATGCAGGCGCCGACGGCGGAACGCATCCTCGACCGTCTCAAGTCCCTCGAGGTCTGAGCGAGTGCTCCGCGCCACCGTCAAGAGCCTCCTGGCCCGGAAGCTGCGACTGGTCCTGACGGCGCTGGCGATCGTCCTCGGGGTGGGCTTCACCGCAGGCACGTTCGTCCTGACCGACACGGCTCTCAAGAGCGTCGATGATCTCTTCGGCCAGGTGTACGCGAACACCGACGTCGTGGTGCAGGCGCACCAGGCGTTCAATCCCACCGAGGGAGGAGGCGGCGGGGGAGGCGGCGGTCAAGAGCTGAACCCCATCCCGGAGCGCCTCCTTCCGTCGGTCCGGGCCGTGCCCGGCGTGCGGTTCGCCGAGGGCTCGGTGCAGTCGTTCGCGCAGATCATCGATCCGACGACGGGCAAGGTCATCCAGTCCGGGGGCGCCCCCACGATCGGAAGTTCCTGGTCCCCGGACCTGTCCCCGTTCACGCTCGAGCCGGGCGGGGCGGCGCCCGTCGGTCCGCATGAGGTCGTCGTGGATGAAGGTACGGCGACCGGCCACCGTCTCAGCGTCGGCGAACAGATCCGCGTCGTAACGACGTCGGGGCCCGGCGAGTACACGATCACCGGTTTCGTACGGTTCGGGAGCTCGAACAGCCTCCTCGGGGCGTCGTTCGCGATCTTCGACCTGCCGACCGCGCAGCGCCTGTTCCAGCGGGTCGGGAGCAGGATCAGGTCAACCGGGGTCTCGGGTTCCTGCGGACCGGATTGCTCGTGTTCGGCTTCGTCGCCTTGTTCGTCGGTGCCTTCATCATCTTCAACACCTTCAACATCGTGGTGACCCAGCGAAGTCGCGAGCTGGCGTTGTTCCGGGCGCTCGGTGCCACGCGACGGCAGGTGATGACCTCGGTCCTGGTCGAGGCCGCGGTGGTCGGGCTCGTCGCGTCGGTCATCGGGGTGCTCGTGGGGATCGTGCTCGCGATCGGGCTGAAGGCGGTCGTCGGGGCGCTCGGTCTGAAGCTTCCGCCGACCGCGCTCGTGATCGCGCCGAGGACGGTCATCGTTTCGCTCCTGCTGGGGACGACCATCACGGTTGCGGCGGCGGTCTCGCCGGCCCGGCGCGCGTCACGCGTGGCCCCGATCGAGGCGCTTCGCGAGAGCGCCGCCCCGAGCAGCTCCATCCGACGCCGCGTCATCGTCGGGACGCTCGTCACGCTGTTGGGGGCCGGGTCGTTGGCCGCGGGGTTGTTCGGCGGGGTCTCGAACGCCGGATACCTTGTCGGACTCGGGGCGGCGCTCTCCTTCGTCGGGGTCGCGATGCTCTCCCCGCTCGTCGCGCGCCCGATCGCGTCGGTGCTCGGTCGCCCGTTCCGGCGACGCATCTCCGGCAGGCTCGGCGGGGAGAACGCGAACCGCAACCCCCGGCGGACCGCGTCCACGGCCGCGGCGCTCATGATCGGACTCGGGCTCGTGACGTTCGTCGCCGTGTTCGCGGCGTCCCTCAAGTCCTCGGTGACCGGCGTCCTCGACCGGACCCTCCGGTCGGATCTGATGCTGACCGCGTCGCAGTTCTCGCCGTTCTCACCGCAACTCGCCCGGGGACTGTCGTCGAGCCCGGATTTCTCGGCGGTCTCTCCACTCCGACAGGGCGCCGAGGCGAAGGTCGGATCCTCGACGACCTTCCCCGTGGGGATCGATCCAGCGACCATCACCGACGTCGCCAACATCGAGATGGACGCTGGATCGATCGCCGGGCTGTCGGCGCCGAACACCGTTGCCATCTCGCGCACGGAAGCCGACGGGAAGCACCTCACCGTAGGGAACACGTTGCAGATGCAGTTCGCCCGCACGGGTTCGCAGACGCTCACCGTGGTCGGGATCTTCGAGCCGAACGCCCTCCTGAACGACTACGCGATCTCGCTGGACACGTACGACGCGAACGTCGCGCAGCAGCTCGATTCGACGGTGTTCCTGAAGTACGCGCCGGGCGTCGACCAGACGACCGTGCGAGCGAACCTCGAGACCCTCGTTGCTCGTGACTACCCGAGCGTCGTGGTGAACGACCAGGCACAGACCAAGCAGACGTACGTGAAACAGGTCGACCAGTTCTTCGCGATCGTCTATGTGCTTCTGATCCTCTCGGTGTTCATATCGGCGTTCGGCATCGTCAACACGCTCGGGTTGTCGATCTACGAGCGCATCCGCGAACTGGGGCTCCTCCGCGCGGTGGGGATGAGCCGACGGCAGGTGAAGCGGATGATCCGGGTCGAGGCGGTCATCATCGCCGTGCTCGGGGCGGTCCTGGGACTCGTGGTCGGCATCCTGTTCGGATGGGCGATGCAGCGGGCACTGTCCAACGTGGGGATCGACCGGCTCGCCATCCCGTTCGGCCAGCTCGTCTTCATGCTGGTCGTGGCCGCCTTGATCGGCTTGCTCGCCGCGATCTGGCCGGCGCGTCGCGCGGCGAAGCTCAACGTGCTCGAGGCCATCAGCTACGAGTGAGCGCGGCGCGCCGGGCGGCCTGAGGTCGTCGGCTATCCTCAACCGCATGCCTCGTCTGACGCTGCCCGACGGCAGCCATCCAGAGCTCCCGGAAGGAGAGCCGGTGGGCGGCGTCCTCGGTCCGGACGCGATCGCAGCGAGGGTGGACGGCGAGCTGAAGGACCTCTCGTTCGTTCCGAGGGGCGATGTGTCGGTCGAGCCGGTGGAGGCGGGTTCGGAGGACGGGTTGCACGTGCTTCGCCATTCGGCGGCCCACGTCCTGGCCCAGGCCGTCTGCAGGCTGTGGCCGGGAACGAAGTACGCGATCGGACCCGCGATCGAGGACGGCTTCTACTACGACCTCGCGATCCCGGTGCACGTGTCTGCCGACGAGCTCCCCCGGATCGAGGAGGAGATGCGCGCGATCGTCGCGGAGGACCAGCCGTTCATCCGTGAGGAGGTCTCGCGTTCCGAAGCCCTGGCCCGGTTCTCGGATCAGGACTTCAAGCGAGAGATCATCGAAGACCTCGCGGAGCAGGAGGGCGAGGTCGGGCCGGGAGACACCGTCATCCTCTACCGCAACGACGACTGGTTGGACCTGTGCCTCGGGCCCCACGTCGCCTCCACCGGGCGGATCGGCGCGTTCACGCTGACCTCGATCTCGGGGGCGTACTGGCGGGGGGACGAGAAGAACCCGCAACTCACCCGGATCTACGGGACCGCGTGGGCATCCAAGGAGGATCTGGAGGCGCACCTGCACCGCCTCGAGGAGGCGGAACGACGTGACCATCGGCTGCTTGGCCGGCAACTCGACCTCTTCTCGTCTCCTGAAGAGCTCGGTCCTGGACTGTGGGTGTGGCATCCGCGCGGGGGCCTCTTCCGCAAACAGCTCGAGGACTGGGTGCGCGACCTGCATCTGGCGCGCGGGTACGACCCTGTCGTCACCCCCCACATCGCCAGGTCGGTGTTATGGGAGACCTCCGGCCACCTCGCGAAGTACTCGGACAACATGTATCCGCCGATGCAGACGGACACCGGCGACTACTACGTGAAACCGATGAACGTTGCACGGGCTGCTGCGCATCCGTGGCGGCACGCAGGATGACTCGCACATCATCTGCCGGCCCGACCAGCTGGTGGACGAGATCCTGGCGGTGTTCGATCTGACCCTCGAGATCCATCGGACGTTCGGGTTCAGCGACCCCATCGTCAACCTCTCGACCCTTCCCGGGCAGACGATCCTCGAGCCCGAGATGGCGGCTCGCGCCACGGAGACGCTGGTGACGGCTCTGGAGCGATACGGGTTGCCATACACGGAGGCCGAGGGTGAGGGCACCTTCTACGGGCCGAAGGTGGACTTCCACTTCCGCGACGCGATCGGGCGCCTGTGGCAGCTCACCACCGTGCAATGCGACTTCGCGCTCCCGGAGCGGTTCGACATGGAGTACACCGGCGAGGATAACCAGCGACATCGTCCGGTCATGCTCCATCGCGCGATCCTGGGAACGCTCGAGCGGTTCAGCGCGGTCCTGATCGAGCACTACGGCGGGGCGTTCCCGCTCTGGCTCTCGCCCGAGCAGATCCGGTTCGTGCCGGTGGCCGATCGCCACGTCGAGCATTGCCGGACGCTCGCGGACCGGACGCGCGCCGCCGGCTTGCGCCCGTCCGTCGACGATGCGAAGGAGTCGGTCGGCAAGAAGATCCGAGCGGCACAACTGATGAAGGTCCCGTACACGGTCGTGGTGGGGGACCGCGACCTCGAAGCGGGGACGTTCACGATCCGCGATCGGAACGGGACCGAGACGCCGGGCGTCCCGTTCGATGCGATCGTCGCCGCGCTCTCGGACGAGTCGGGATCGCGCCGTCTCCAGCCGACCGACTTCTCCGCGCTCTGAGGCGGAGGGACGAGGCCGATGGAGCGTCTGTGGAGCCCCTGGCGGATGGAGTACATCCAGGCGAGCAAGGACGTCGTGGAAGATCGGTGCGTGTTCTGCGCGCTCCTCGAAGAGGGCGACCCCGACGGCGAAAGGATCCTCCGTCGCGAGCCGCTCGTCTTCGTGGCGCTCGCGAAGTATCCCTACGCACCCGGGCACCTCCTCATCCTGCCCACCCGTCACGTCGGCGACCTCGAGGGGTTGACGGATGACGAGCAGTCGGCCATCACGCGTCTGGTGCGGACCTCCGTTCGCACGCTGCGCGATGCATCCGAACCACACGGGTTCAACATCGGACTCAATCTGGCTCGACGAGACGTACGCGAAGCTTCGGCCACGGTTCGATCAGGATTGACGCGGTGCGGTCGGGATCGGTCGAGCTCTCGGACGGCGGCCGGCTCGCGTTCGACGTCGCGGGCGACGGGCCGGACGTGGTGCTGTTGCACCCCGGACTGTGGGATCGGCGCACCTGGGACCGGCAGATGACCACGTTCCCCGCGGCCGGGTACCGCGTCACCCGGTACGACGCGCGCGGCTACGGCGCGTCGACACGCCCGGACGCACGGCCCTACTCACACGTCCGCGATCTGGAAGCGCTCATCGACGCGCTCGGCATCACCGTGGCCGCGCTCGTCGGGTGCTCGATGGGAGGGAGCATCGCGATCGACTTCGCTCTCGAACATCCGGAACGAGTGTGGGCGTTGGTTCCGGTGGCGGCTGGCCTCGGCGGGTTCGAGCCGCTGGAAGAGGAGGAGGACTGGTGGGCGATCGCGACCGCGCCGGTCGATGAGGCGCTGGAAGCGGGTGATCTGGAGCGTGCGGAGGATGCCCGGCTCGCGATCTGGGCGCCCCTCGGCGC
>VAYF01000098.1 GCA_005883885.1 Actinomycetota bacterium
CCATGCCCATGCTCTTCCTCCACGGGACGAAGGATCCGTTCGCCGAGCCGAAGGAGCTCGCCAAGGTCCTCCGCCGGCTGGGCGACCGGGCGACGCTCGTCGACGTCGACGGGGCGGGGCATTCCTTCGAGCGCTCGCGGAAGGACGACCCGCGGGTCGTCGGGGCATCGCTCGCACCGCAGGTCGCGGCCTTCGTGCGGGAACGGCTCTGAACGCCGATGCCGCGGAAGAACCGGCGCGCCTCGCTCGAGTCATTGCCGTCGCCGAACCCTCGCCCACGATCGGCGCCCCCGCCCTGGGCCGAGGTGACCGGATATGAGATCCGGCATCTGGTCGGCGATAAGGAGTACCGGTGTCCCGGGTGCGATCATGTCGTGCGCCCGGGCTCCTGGCACTTCGTGGTTATCCCCGACGGCGCGGCGGACGATCGACGGCACTGGCATACCGAGTGCTGGCGGCAGGAGCTCCGCCGGCAGGGGATCCTCCGGCGGAGCGACGGCTGATCGACCGAGATCCTTGAAGAGACGCCGTCATACAATCCGTCGGTGGCGGATGCGGTTCGGGCGAGGATGTGGCACGCGGGCGGCCGATGGTTCGCGATGGTCCTCGACGCACCCGTGTACGTCGAGGTGACCGGGACGTCGAAGCCGTCCTGCCTCGAGGAGCTTCGAAGGGCCGTCGGGGAGGACGCCGACTTGACCGTCGAGGTCGTCCCACCGCTGGCCGGGGTCGCCGAGGCCGCCGAGATCATGGGTTGGGACAAGCGGCGCGTGATCACGTACATCGATCGAGGACAGTTCCCCGAGCCCATCACGTGGCTCGCGTCCGGTCGGATCTGGCTGCGCGAAGACGTGGAGAGCTACGCACAGGATTGGCGGGCCCGACACCCCAACGCGAAAGCCGGCACGTGAGCGGCGCCGAACGTCGCCTCTACCTGATCCGGCACGGCAAGGCGGACCGGCGTTCGTCGGGTGAGACGGTCACGACCCGCGGAGCGGTCGCCGATCCGCCGCTCGACGCGACGGGACGGGAGCAAGCCGCGATCCTCGCCGCGCGGTTGCGCAAGATGCCGGAACCGGCCGCGATCTACTGCTCCACCCTCGCACGAGCGCGTCAGACGATCGCCCCGTTCGTCGAGGCGACCGGAGCGCAGGTGACCTACTCGGAAGATCTGGTTGAGTGGTACGGCGGCGGATGGGAGTTCAAGGAGTTCGAAGAGCTGCTGGTCGAACACGCGGAGATCCCGCGTCGCATCCTGTTACAGGACCCCATGTTCCATCTGGCTCCCGGAGGCGAACCGTTCGATGCTTTCCAGCGCCGCGTGGTCGGAGAGATCGAGGCCGGGCTCTCGGCCCATCCGCGGGGCGACGTCTGGGTGGTCTGCCACGGCGGCGTCATCAACGCCTACCTGGCGTCGTTCCTGGAGCTGCACGAGCAAGACATGTTCTTCCTCCCGCCCAACACCAGCCTCAACACGGTCAAGGTGAAGGATGACGAAAGGACCTTGTGGTTCCTTGCCGACGACACGCACGTGACCGCGCCCGAGCTCTTCCCGGACTGACCTGCGCCGGTGAGCCGGTAAGGTGATGAGGCGGAACGGACGGGCCCGAGTGCACGGAGGGAGCGGACGTGAGCCTCAGATTCCTGTCACCGGAGTGGGCGGATGCCCTCACCGCCGCGGTGAACGCAGGCGATGCGTTCGCGCAGGCCGCCGGCGCCCAGCACGCCCGGATCCAGCAGGTGATCACGTCGCCCGACGGCGAGACGCGGTACTGGACGACGATCGAGGACGGCACGATCGCGATGGGGATGGGGGACCTCGATGCGCCGGACGCGACGATCACGCAGAGCTACGACACGGCGGTCGCACTCGCCAGGCGCGAGCTCTCGCCGGTGACGGGCTTCATGATGGGCAAGATCAAGGTCGACGGCAACATGGGACTGCTGATGGGTCTCGCCGGCGCAGTCGGCAAGCTTGCCGACGCGATGGCGGAGCTTGACGTTCAGTACTAGCCGGTCGCACCGTCCGTTCGCTCTTGGGTCACGCTGTACGTCCCGCTCGCACGCACCAGCGATCGCCCGGTCGCATCCGTCACACTGCCTTCTGCGAACCCCACCTGGCTCCCGACGCGCAGGACCGTGCCGGCGGCTTCGAGCCGGCCCGGCCGGGCGGGACGGAGGTAGTGCACGCCAAGGTCGATCGTCACGTGTCGGCGCGACGGCCCGACGACGGTCCGGATCGCGAGCCCCATCGCGATATCCACGAGGGTCGCGAGGATCCCCCCATGCACCAGCCCCTGCAGGTTGCGATGATCCGGACGTGCCTCCCACCCCAGCAGCACGTCGCCCGCGGCAGCATGTTCGACGGAGATCCCGAACCCCGCGTGGAAGGGGGACGCGGCGATGCGCCGTCGCAGATCCTCTACGAGCGTGGCGTCATCGTCCATCCGAACATCCTTTGCGGCGCGTAGTTTCCCATGGAAGCCGTTTGACGACGGCTCTGGTCCCGCCGGAGAATCCGGGGCGGCCGGGCCGGGCGGGCTCGGTGGATCCGAAACGGGAGGAGATGCGATGCCGAAATGGCTCCGCACGTTCGCGCTGCCGATCGCCGTTATGGGGATCGTTTGCGCTGCGTGCTCCAGTTCCAACACGGCAGGCAACGGCAGCCCCAGTGCCAGCTGCACCTCGCAGATCAAGGTTGGTCTCGCGCTCGACGTCGGCGGCCTCGGGGACAAGGGGTTCAACGATCTTGCCTACGCGGGCATGAACCAGGCGATCTCCAACGGCATCGTCTGCCAGGGGAACACGAAGTACATCGAAGCCAACTCCGAGGGATCGAACCTCGACCAGGAGATCCAGTCACTGGCTGCAGGAGGTTATGACGTCATCATCGGGACCGGATTCGCGTTCAGCCCGTACGTGAACGAGCTCGCAACGCAGTACCCGAAGATCGACTTCGGCGTGATCGATGGGTACGCGACCTGCGGCTCCGCGTGCGGTGAGACCAACCCCATCTCCGCCATCCCCAACGTCGTGGATCTCACGTTCAAGGAGCAGGAAGGCTCCTTCCTCGTGGGGGTCGCTGCCGCGCTCAAAGCCAAGGATCTCGGGTGCACGACCGTCGGGTTCCTGGGGGGACAGACCGGTCCGCTCATCGGCAAATTCGAAGCCGGTTACACCGCCGGGGTCGCTCAGATCGACCCGAGCATCAAGGTGCTCGTGGAGTACATCGGTGACTCCACGAAAGCCTTCAACGACCCGATCCAAGGAGAGGCGCTCTCGAACAAGATGTACGACGAGGGGGCTTGCATCATCTACCACGCTGCCGGCGACTCTGGGAACGGTCTCTTCAAGGCCGCGGCTGCGCAGCAGAAGATCGCGATCGGCGTCGACTCGGACCAGTACAAGGTCGTCACGCCGGACGAGGCGAAATGGATCCTCACCTCGATGATCAAGCGCGTCGACGTCGCCACCTACGACACGATCAAGGCGGTGGCCGACGGCTCGTTCAAGGGCGGGACGGACCGCGTGTTCGACCTCGCGAGCACCGGCATCTCGTACTCCACGTCCAATACCGCGTTGATGACGCAGGACATCATCAACACGGTGAACAAGTACAAGGAGAAGATCCTGAACGGCGACATCGTGCCGCCGAGCAGTCCGAAGGGTGCCTGACGATCGCGGCTTCACGCACGAGGGGCGACGAGGGGCGGGGAGGGTGAGTACCCCGCCCCTCGTCGTGATACGGAGCCTGACGAAACGCTTCCCCGGCGTCGTGGCGAACGACGATGTCTCCCTCGAGCTCCGGGCGGGCGAGGTGCACGCGCTCATCGGTGAGAACGGGGCTGGCAAGTCGACGCTGATGCGCGTCCTCTACGGTATCTATCCCTCCGATGGCGGTTCGATCGAGGTCCGGGGGCGGGAGGTGCGTATCCACTCCCCGCGCGACGCCATCGCCCACGGGATCGGGATGGTCCACCAGCACTTCGTCCTGGTGGATCCCTTCACCGTGGCGGAGAACGTGATCCTCGGACAGGAGGGCAGCCAGCTCCTGCATCCCGACGAGGCGAACCGGCATGTCTCCGAGCTGGCAGACGCGTATGGGTTCCAGATCGATCCGGCCGCGAAGGTGGAGCGACTCTCGGTCGGTGAGGAGCAGCGAGTCGAGATCCTGAAGGCGTTGTACCGGGGTGTCGATGTCCTGATCCTGGACGAGCCAACGGCGGTGCTCACGCCTGCCGAGACGAGCGCGTTGTTCGCGAACCTGCGCCGGCTCCGTGAGACCGGCAAGACGATCGTGTTCATCAGCCACAAGCTCGACGAGGTCCTCGAGATCGCCGATCGCATCACGGTCCTGCGCCGAGGCAAGGTCGTCGGCGAGACGACGCCCGCCGAGACCTCGAAGGCCAGGCTCGCCGAGATGATGGTCGGCCGACCGGTCCTCTTCCGCCTGGAGAAACCGAAGACGGTGGTAGGGGAGCCGGTCCTGCAGCTCGAAGACCTTCGCGGTGGTCGTCTTCGGGGCCTCGATCTCGAGGTGCGTGCGGGCGAGATCGTGGGCGTCGCCGGCGTCGAAGGCAACGGGCAACGAGACCTCGCCGACGCGATCATGGGACTCCGACCGCTCGAGGGGGGACGCGTCGTGCTGGACGGTCGCGAGCTGACGTCGAGCAGCACCGGCGACATCCGCAACGCTGGCGTGGCGTACATCCCGGAGGATCGTCAGGACCAAGGCTTGGTCCTCGACATGAGCTACTGGGAGAACGCGGTTCTCGGTCGGCGAGACGTCGGCGCGCACGTTGTCGGGAGGTAACCAGCAGAAGCTGATCCTCGCGAGGGAGCTCGAGACCGATCCGCGTCTGCTGCTCGCCGCGCAGCCGACGCGCGGACTGGATGTCGGTGCGATCGAGTTCGTGTGGAGTGAGATCTTGGAGCAGAAGGCCGCGGGACGAGCGATCCTCCTGATCTCTGCCGAGCTCGACGAGATCTACGCGCTGTCGGACAGGATCGTGACCCTCTACGAGGGCCGGATCACAGGGGAGTACCCACCTGATGCCCCGGCCGAGGAAGTCGGGCGCGGGATGCTCGGCGATGTGGCCTCGGCGAAGGCGGGCTGATGGCGACGATCGATGCGCCGGCACCGACCGCTCACGAGCGGGTCCGACCCGAGTGGCTCGAGAACATCGGCGGCCAGTTGCTCGCACTCGTGGCGGCGCTGGTGATCGCGCTGTTGCTCGGTTCCGTGATCATCCTCGCGTACGGCGAGAGCCCGGTTGCCGTCTACGGCGCGATCCTCACGTTCTCGTTCGGCAGCAGGGACGGCTTCGGGTACGTGATCTCGATCGCGACGCCCCTCATCTTCTCGGCCCTCGCGGTGGCCGTCTGCTTCAAGGGCGGCATGTTCAACATCGGGGTGGAAGGCCAATACCTGGTTGGCATGGTTGCCGCGGCCTGGGCCGCGTTGAAGCTAGATTTCCTACCCGGTCCGTTGCTCATGTGGGTCACGATCGCGTTCGGGATGCTCGGGGCGGTGGCCTTCGCATCGGTTCCCGCGGTCCTCAAGGTGAAGACCGGCGCCCACGAGGTCGTGACGACGATCATGATGAACGGCATCGCGATCTCTTTCGTCGCATGGGCGATCAACGGACCGCTGCACTTCACGCAACAGCTCGCCGGGTTCAACATCAATCTGCGGACCGACCTCTTCAAGGCGAACGCGCGGATCCCCGATCTCGGTCATCGATTCGGCGTCCCGGAATCTGCACATCTGTCCTGGTTGTTCCCGATGGCGCTCGTCACCGCCGCGATCGTGTGGTTCGTGCTGAAGCGGATGCGGCTCGGGTACGAGGCGCGGGCCGTCGGCGCGTCGGTCGGTTCGGCGCAAGCCGGTGGGATCTCGATCGGCAGCGTGCAGATCAAGCTGTTCGTCCTGTCGGGCGCATTGGCGGGACTCGTCGGGATGCAGCAGCTGCTCGCGGATAAGGGCTATCTGCCCGTCCAGTACGAGGCCGCCCTCGGGTTCACCGGCATCGCCGTGGCGTTCCTCGGGCAGAACAGCCCACTCGGGATCGTGCTGGCGGCGGTCCTGTGGGGGGTGCTGGCGCGCGGCGAGACGGCGGTACAGATCGATACGGATGTGCCGCGTGAGTTCGTGATCATCCTGCAGGGGATCCTGATCATCTCCGTCGTGGTCACGTACCAGCTCGCCCAGCGGCGCTTGCTCGCGCGACAGTTGCGAAAGGCAGCGGCCGTCGAGGAGATCGGCGATCCGGCAGCTGCGGCGGACGTCGAGGGGCTCGCGAAAGAGGACCGGTAGATGGTGGCCGGTGACATCGGCGCCGCGATCGGGATCGCGTTCACGTACTTCACGATCATCTACCTGACCGGGCTCGGCGGCTTGTTCAGCGAGCGTTCGGGCATCGTGAATATCGGCCTCGAGGGGATGATGATCATCGGCACCGTCACGGGGTCGTGGGGCGCGCATCACTTCACGCTGCCACCCCCCGACGGCCTCGGCTGGGGCCTGCCATGGGGGCCGATCATGGGGCTGCTGATCGGGATGCTCGCCGGGGCGACGTTCGCCACGATCCACGCCCTCGCGACGGTTACCTTTCGGGTGGACCACATCGTATCGGGCGTCGTGATCAACCTGGTCGCGGTGGGATTGGCTCGGTTCTTGTCGACGATCTTCTTCGGGCAGGCGACCCAGTCGGATCCCGGGCAACCTCATATGAACCCGGTCAACATCCCGCTGCTGTCGAGCATCCCGTGGGGGTTGGGACGTGCGTTCCAACAGCTGTCGCCGATGGTGGTCGTGGCGGTGCTGCTGGTCTTTCCCGTGTCCTTCGCTCTGTACCGGACCCGTTGGGGCCTTCGCTTGCGCTCGTGCGGCGAGAACCCCGAGGCGGCGCGCTCCCTCGGCGTCCGTGTTGCCCCGCTCCGCTACGAGGGAGTCCTGCTGTCCGGGGCGCTCGCGGGACTGGCCGGCGCGTACCTCGCGGTCGAGGTGGCCTACAGCTGGGGGGAGGGGCAGACGCAGGGTCTGGGGTTCATCGCGCTGGCCGCGCTGATCCTGTCGAATTGGAACCCCGTCCGACTGATGGTGGCCTCGTTCGTCTTCGGGTTCGCCCAAGCGATCCCTCTCCGCCTCGGTGATGCGCCTATCTTCCGGCTGATCCCGGATCAGTTCGTTCGGATGACGCCCTACGTCGTCACGATCGTGGTGCTCGCCGGGTTCGTGGGGAAGGTGCGACCGCCGGCTGCCGCCGGGAAGGCGTACGAAGGGACGACGACCTAGACCGTGCCGTGGAGCCGGTCTCCGAAGTCCCCGAGGCCGGGCAGGATGAAGCCCTGATCGTTCAGCTGCCGATCGAGGGCGGCCGTGAAGACGGGGACCTCTGGGTGATCCGCCGCCAACCGCTCCACGCCTTCGGGTGCAGCAACTACGCAGACGAACGAGATCGACCGGGGGCCGGCGTTCGCCTTGATATGGGTCAGTGCGGCCGTGCCGCTCCCGCCGGTCGCGAGCATCGGATCGAGCACGAGCGCCCGGCGCCCCTCCATCGGAGGAAGCTTCGCGTAGTAGTCGCGCGGCTGGAGCGTGATCTCATCGCGCTCCATGCCGAGGTAGCCGACGACGGTGTCGGGGTAGAGGTCGGTGGCCGCATCGAGGAGCCCGAGGCCCGCCCGGAGGACGGGGATCGCGACGAGGCGCTCGGTGATGACCCGTCCGGAGGTCGTTTCCAGGGGGGTGGGGACGTCGATCGGATCGGCCGCCAGATCACGCGTCGCCTCCAGCACGAGGAGCCACCCGAGGCGTCGCGTGAGCGTCCGGAACAGGTCGGGAGGGGTCCGTTCGTCGCGGAGCCGCGCGAGCAGGTCGGCGGCCAGCGGGTGGTCAAGGACCGTGAGGGTCACCGCCGCATGCTAGCGACGGCGGGCATGGGCGGCTTGCCACCCGCGCCCGCCGTCTGCCACCATCTGCTCGAGATGCAGCGGTGCGTCGACGTCTGGTTCTTCTACGGCGGGCACGACCCGGCGTAGTCGCCAGCGGCCACCGAGCAGCGAGCGACCCCGGGCCGTATGCCCGGGGTTTCGACTTCCCGGACCGTTCGACCGGGCCGGACGAGGAGGTTCGACCGCATGGTCGTGGTGATGACCCCAGAGGCGACGGACGCCGAGATCGACGCCGTCGCGGAACGCGTGCGCGCGAACGGCGGCGAGGCGTTCGTCTCCCGTGGCACGGTGCATACGATCGTCGGCCTCGTCGGCGACACCGAGCGATTCAAGGCGATCGATTGGCGCCAGATGCAGGGCGTCGATCACGTGATCCAGATCGGGAAGCCGTACAAGATGGTCTCTCGGGACCTGCATCCCGAGACCACGGTCGTCAAGGTCGGCACCGTCCCGGTCGGTCGCGACACGTTCACGTTGATCGCCGGCCCATGCGCGGTCGAGAACCCCGAGCAGACGATGCGCGCGATCCGCGCGGCGAAGGAGGCCGGCGCCACGATCGTCCGGGGCGACGTCTACAAGCCGCGGACGTCGCCATACTCGTTCCAGGGACTCGGAGAGCAAGGGATCGAGATCCTCCAGGAGGCACGCCGCGAGTTCGGCTTGCCGGTCGTGATCGAGGTCGTGGACGTGTCCCAGGTCGCCCACGTCGCGGACGTCGCCGACTGCATCCGCGTCGGGACCCGCAACGCGCAGAACTTCGAGCTGTTGAAGGAGGTCGGGCTCGCGAACAAGCCTGTGATGCTGAAGCGGGGCCTCGCGATGACCGTCGAGGAATGGCTCCAGGCGGCCGAGTACGTCGCGCAACGCGGCAACTCCGAGATCATCCTGTGCGAGCGCGGGATCCGGACCTTCGAGCCTTCGACCCGCAACACCCTCGATCTGGGAGGGATGGCCGTCGCGCAGCACGAGTCGCATCTCCCGGTGATCGTCGACCCATCGCACGCGGTGGGGAAACGTCACCTCGTGGCTGCCATGGCGCGGGCGGCGCTCGCAGCGGGGGCGGACGGCGTGATGGTCGACGTCCATGCGAACCCGGAGCAGGCGATGGTGGACGGCGCCCAGGCGTTGGTCCCGGAGGAGATCGTCTCGCTAGGTCGACAGCTCGCGGCGATCGCGGAGGCGCTCGGCCGACCGATGAACCGGTAGGCGGCTCAGGCCTCTAGCCACCATGTCGGGCGGCGTGGAGGAACGAGGGATCGGTCGGCTTTCCGCAGGAGCGCGACCAGACGGCCGCGCTCGGTATCCGTCAGGCCCCTCTCTAGTTCGTCGGGCATGTCGGCGAACTCGCGGAGGCGGGCGAAGCGCGCACGTGCGACCGGGGTAACGACGAGATAGGTGGCGTGTGATTCCCGCTCGAAGGTGACGAGATCGGATCGTGCGAGCTTCGTCGCGATGGCCAGCGCCGCCTGTCGCGTCACGCGGAGTCGTCGCGCGAGCTCCGAGATGTGCATGTCGTTCCCGTCAAGCAGAGCGACGAGTGCGCGGTACTGAGCGTAGGAGATGTCGAACGCTTCGAGGCACTGATCCGTGGCGACCTCGAAACGGTGTTGAACGCGCCGGGCCTCGACCATGACGTCCCACCCGCTGGCGCTTCTGGTGTCGTCGACGTCGCACATGGGGGCGTTCATAGCGCGAGGGTCTGACATCGCCGCATACGAAGCCGGAAGCGGTTACCACGATCGGCGGGGTCCCGTCGGCGGGATCCGTCAACGTCTTCACGACTACGACGGCCTTCGCTGTCGTGAACCAGTAGACACGTGGCTGGGCGGCGACACCCCGACTCACCGCAAGAGGTTGACGTTCGATAGGACGGGAGTCAGACGAGCGCGGGAACGTTCGGCGTCAGCTCGAGGATGTCGCAGGTCCCGCGCCAGCGGCCGGTCGACTCGGCGGGGGCACCGGCTCGGGACTTGCGTTTGTCCACCAACGCCCTGGCGGCCTCCTCCCACTCCGCACCTTCAAGCAGGCGTGGCGCCGCCGTGAACTCCTGGGCCGACGTGTCTCGACCCTTGCGACGGGTTACCACGACGAACTCCTTCGCCTCGCCCACGCCGGGGATCGTCTGCTCCTGCGGCCCGGGCTGCTTCTGCGACAGCACGTAGATCCTGCCATCCTTGTAGACGAACCACGCCGGGATCATGACACGGCGCCCTCGGACGTCGGCACCGACCCAGATCACGTCGGACTTCCGGAGCGCATCCTCGATGTCCTTCGGCAGCTTCGTCGGGGCGGCCTGGACATAGACGGGGAGCTCGATCTCACCGACGATCTGGTCGTCGATGATGAACGAGGCCACGTAGGTCCCCGTCTCGTCGAAGACGGCATCCGTCACCACGTCGAGCTCCGTCGTCAGGTCGAACATCCCCTCCATCCGGCGGTACTCCGGTCCCCACCTCCAGATCATTCGTCCCGACGGGCCGTAGAGACGCACCTCCTCCTGCACGATCCCGACGCCGACCTTCCATGCTCGGAAGATCACGAAGGGGAGCGCGGGGCCCGGTTGACCCGTGAGGTAGATGCCGTCCGGCGATGACGCTCCCTGGGTCTGCCAGACGCGTTCGTCGACCATCGCGGCGGCGACGAGCTCCCCCACGGTGTCCATCGGGGGGGAGGATACCGCTCCGAGCTTGCTAGACCGTCCTCGCGAGCCACAGGCGTGGCTCCTCGATCTCCGGCAGCGACGGCATCGCTCCGGCGGACTCCCAGATCCGCGCGAGCGTCGCCTCGTTCGTGAGCTCGACGACGAGGTCGCAGAACCGCCGTCCTGCCACGTACTGCTCCCGTTTCATGTCGATCCCGAGCAGCCGCTCGAACACCGGGTCCGTCGCTTCGTCCTCCCGGTGACGAAGCATCGCCTCTTCGATCATCGCGTGCGTGGCGAGGAGCCGCGCGCCGAGCGCGTGCATCACGTGGTCCGCGTATCCCTCGGCCGCAGCCATGAACGCCTGGATCCTGCCGAGCTTCAACCGTTGCTCGTCGTCCAGGACGGCGCCGAACAACGCGTCGCCACCCTCGCCGCCCAGCGCCCGCTCCACGGCCTCCGGATCGGTCGGGTCGAGTGCGGAGAAACGCTCCTGGATCGCGCGGATGTCCACGGTGAGCGTCGAGAGGAAATCGTCCACCAACGCGGCGAAGTGCGCGGACGTCCAGGACCGTCCGAACTCGAGCCGGTGCGTGACCTCATGGAGCGCGACCGACGTCCGGAACTCGGTCGGGTCCAGCGACCAGTCGCGTTCGAACCGGGCGATGTTGGGCACCACGAACAGCAGCGCGCCGGAGCCCGCTTGCCGGGGAACCGCGACGTCGTATTGGCCGAGCACCCGCGTGGCCAGGAACCCGAGCACCTGCCCCACCTGCGTCCCTTGCAGCAGCGGTCCGAGCTGCGTGAGCATGCCGGCCATCGGCCCGAGGTCTTCGGGCATCTGTTCGCGCATCGCAGCCTCGAGCGCCTGGCCCATCCGCTGCGCCGCGGGCTCGAGCAACGAACGGAGGCTCGTCGCGCTCGCACCGACCCACTCGGCGCGGCGCACCGGCTGGACGTGGACGATGTCGCCGGGAAGCTCCATCCCCGTGAACCCTGCAACCTGCAGCTCCGCAACGCGAACGGCCTCGTCGAGCATGCGGCGATCCTCGTCGGTCGGCTCGGGATCGGGACCCTCTTCGAGCGCCGTTGCGACGCCGACCTGACGCGCGAGCTCCCAGTTGATCGGCCCGGACGAGGAGGCCATCACCCGCTGGAGCTCGCGGAACAGGGGTGCGTCTCGAAGGGCGTCGGGGTCCATCCCGAACGGGAAGCCGAGTGGCTCGCTCACGCGGCCAGCCTACGACGTCCCTCGCGCTACGATGGGCGCCGTGTCCGACGACCAGACGCTCGTGCGGATCACCGTCGAGCCCTTGTCCGTCGACGAAGCGCTCGCGTTCATCTCCGACCCTTCGTCGGGTGGATCGTGCGTCTTCGTCGGTACCGTCCGTGATGCCGACGCTGATGGCGTCGTCGTGACCGGGCTCACCTACGAGTCGTGGAACGATGTCGCGGTCGACCGGCTCCACGAGATCGCCGATCGGCTCCGCGATCGCTGGCCGATCCGGAAGGTGGCCCTGTTTCACCGCACCGGCGACCTGGGCGTCGGCGACGCGAGCGTGGTGGTGGCCGTCTCCGGCCCGCACCGCGCGGAGACGTTCGAAGGATTCCGCGAGGGGATCGAACAGCTGAAGCACGACGTTCCGATCTGGAAGAAAGAGCTCCTCGCGACCGGTGAAGGCCACTGGGTGATCGGGGCCTGATGGGGCGGGACCTGGCGATCGACCTCGGAACGGCGAACACGATCGTGTACCGGCAGGGGGAAGGGATCGTCTTCGACGAGCCCACGGTGGTCGCCCTGCACGCCTCGATCGGGTCCGTCGTCGCGATCGGTGAGGCGGCTTGGGATCTGATCGGCGGCGACTCGGGCAACGTCGTCGCCGTGCGCCCGCTGCGTGAAGGCACGGTCACCGAGTTCGAGATGACCCAGCGCTACCTCGGCTCCGTGCTCCGCAGGGTGATACCGGGACGCTTCCCCAAGCCGCGGGTCTTGATCTGCATCCCGTCGGAGAGCTCGGAGGTCGAGAAGCGCGCCGTCGTGGAGGCGGTGACATCGAGCGGTGGGAAGCAGGTGACCCTCGTGGAGGAAGCGCTCGCCGCGGCGATCGGTGCCGGTCTGCCGATCCACGAGCCGATCGGGCATCTGATCGTCGACATCGGTGGGGCGCGTTCGGAGATGGCCGTCGTCTCGATGGGGGGCGTCGTCTCGGGCCATGGCGTGCCGTTCGGCGGGTTCGACCTGGACGCCGCGATCCAGGAACACCTGCGCTCCGCCTGCGGGGTTGCGATCGGCGAGAAGGCCGCCGAGGAGATCAAGATCGCGATCGGATCCGCGTTCCCGTCGGCGAGCGGGCGGGCCGCGCTGGTGATCGGCCGGGAGCTCTCGACCGGGAACACGGTCGAGGTCAGGATCGACGAGGACGAGGTCCGCCAAGCGATGGCGGAGCCCGTTCGACACATCGTCGACGGCGCGCGCCGGACGCTCGCCGATGCCCCACCCGAGCTCACGCACGACGTGCTCCAGACCGGCATGTTCCTCACAGGAGGCGGGAGCCTGCTGAAAGGCCTGGATCAGCTCCTCGCCCAGGAGTGCGAGGTCCCGGTGCACGTCGCCGAGAAGCCGCTCGAAACGGTGGCCATCGGAGCGGGGCACATGCTGGAGCATCTGGAGGAGTACCGTTCGGCGTTCCAGCTCGTCCGGCCGGCCGGCCGGCACTGAGCCCGATCGGGGGGAGTGGTCCGGTGACGTTCTCGATCGTGGGGTTCGATCCCGGGAACGGCGACCTCGGGATCGCTGTCGCCTCGAAGTTCCCGTGCGTCGGCGCCGTCGTCCCCTGGGTGAAGGCGGGCGTTGGCGCCGTGGCCACACAGGCGTGGGCGAACACGGACTTCGGGCCCGACGGCCTTCGGCTGATGGCGGGTGGGATGCCTGCGGGGCCGGCGCTCGATGCCGTGTTGGAGGGCGATGAGGGCCGGGAGGAGCGACAAGCGGGCTTCGTGGACGCGAGCGGCGAGGCAGCGACCTTCACGGGATCCGGATGCGTCGAGTGGGCCGGCGGCGTCTCGGGCGAGCACTTCGCGGCGCAGGGCAACATCTTGGCCGGCGAGGGCGTGGTCGATGCGATGGCCGGCGCTTTCACGTCGGGGGAGGGCGAGCTCTGCGATCGACTCCTCGCGGCCGTGCTTGCGGGTGACGCCGCGGGCGGTGATCGCCGCGGGAAGCAGTCGGCGGCGCTCTTGGTCCTGCGGGATCGTGGCGGCTATGAGGGACGCAATGACCGGTACATCGACCTCCGGGTGGACGATCATCCGAACGCGCCGGCGGAGCTCGCGCGGCTGTTCACCGTATGGGACGACACGATGCTGAGTCGCAACGACCCGGCGCTGGAAGCGACCGAGGAGCTCGTCGGCGAGCTCCAGCGGCGGCTGGCGAAGGTCGGGCGGTACGGCGGGCCGGTGAACGGCGAGTTCGACGAGCCGACCCGGCTCGCGCTGGCGGACTGGGCCGGCCGGTACAACCTCGAAGGACGGCTGCGCGAGGACGGTCGCGTCTCGCGCCATCTGATGACGGAGCTCCGGGACATCACGCCGGAGGTGTCGTGACGTGCCTAGCCGACGGAGTGCTTGATGAGCTTCACCAGGAACGACACGCTGACGTAGGCGCTGAAGGCGAGCACGGCGGCGCCGGCGATGACCGCGATCACGAGCCCCAGGGCGCCGGTCAGCCGGGACTCCCAATCCGGACGCGTGTCGGTCACCGTGAGGTAGGTCTGCCCGGAACCCGCGACCGGGACGCCCACGGGCGGGCTCACGCGTGACGGAGCGGCGGCCGTGGGCGCGGTCCCCTGTCGGAGCGTCATGAGGTACGCGGCCGCGCCCACGGCCGCCGCAACCACGATCACCAACAAGTACGCCATCGATCGCCTCGGACGCGAGCCTACCCCCGGGAGCGGCCGTGCACGAGGAACCGCGACCACCTTCGGGACGAAGCAGTCCGTAGGATGGCTGCCCGCATGCGTCACCCGGTCCGCGTCGCCGCGTTCGTCCTCGTGTCGATCGTGCTCGTGGCCGCGGCGTGGATCCGGCTCCCGTACTACGCGATCGGCCCCGGGCCCGCCCGGACCGTGACGCCGCAGATCCGGTACGACGGCCGCCCGCGCTACGATCCGACGGGCGCGCTCGAGATGACGACGGTGAGCTACCACCAGGTCACCCCGTTGCAGGCGATCGCGGTCTGGCTGGAGCCGGACTGGGCGCTGGTCCCCCAGACCGACCTGTATCCGACCGGCAACGTGGCGTTGGAGAACCAACGATCGATCTCCGAGATGGACCAGAGCAAGATCGACGCGACCTGGGTCGTGCTCCGGCGGCTGACGACCTACCCGAAGCAGCACAGCGCGGGTGCCCTGGTCGAATCCACGGTCCCGGATTGCTCCGCCGATGGGCGGCTGTTCCCGGGGGACGTCATCACCGCGATCGATGGGCACCCGGTCGGCGACACCGCGGACGTCAGGAGGATCCTGCACGTCGCGAAGGAGGGTCAGCCGGTGTCGTTCCGTCTGGATGTGGACGGGAAGGTCGAACGGGCGACCTTCGCCCGGAAGCCGTGTGGACCCGACAAGGAGCTCCTGGTCGGGTTCCGCTCGATCGACGCGTTCCCGTTCCCGATCACGATCGACAGCGGCGACGTCGGAGGACCCTCCGCCGGCCTGATGTGGGCGCTCGGGCTCTACGAGCTGATGACGCCGGGCGATCTGACCGGGGGCCGGACGATCGCGGGCACGGGGACGATCGACCTGCATGGCAACGTGGGCCCGATCGGTGGGATCCGCGACAAGGTGGTCGCTGCAGAGCATGCGGGAGCGAGCATCTTCCTGGCCCCGGCCGACGACATGGCCGAGCTGGCCGGCGTGGATACGGGGGGGATGCAGGTGATCTCGGTCGCGACCTTCGCCGACGCCCTGCGAGCGCTCCGCCCTGGCGAAACGACGACGTGAAGTAGGCTGCAGCCCATGTCGACGATCCGCCTCCCGAGCCGGTCGCGTCGGTGGCCCCTCGTGGTCATCGGGGCCGTCGTGGTGGCGATCGTCCTGTTCACGGCGCTCTCGGGCTTCGTGATCGATCTGCTCTGGTACCGGGAGATCGACCAGAGCGGCGTGTTCTGGACCGTCCTTCGGACCAAGACCGTGCTCGCCGTGGTGTTCGGGCTGCTGTTCTTCGTGATCCTGTACGTGAACCTGATCATCGCGAGGAGGATCCGGCCGACGACGCGGATCCTCTCGCCGGACCAGGAGGTCCTCGAGCGGATCCGTGACATCACCGATCCGCTCGTGCGGTGGGCGCTCCCGGTCGGCTCGGCCGTGCTCGCCTTCCTCGTGGCGCTCGGCGTGACGGGCGAGTGGAGCAACTTCCTGCTCTGGAAGAACTCGTCGGGCGTGACGTTCGGGACGGTCGAGCCGCTGTTCAAGCGCGATCCCGCCTTCTACGTGTTCTCGCTGCCGTGGCTCCGCTTCCTCCAGGGATGGTTGTTCTCGACCTTGGTCGGCGTGACGATCCTCGTCGGGATCGCCCACGTCCTGTGGGGCGGGATCCGTCCCCAGGCGCCGATGTTCGCCGACAAGGTGACGCCGGCGGCCCGCGCGCACCTGTCCGTCTTGCTCGGACTCATCATGCTGGTCAAGGCGTGGGGCTACTGGCTCGGTCGTTTCGACCTCTTGACCTCACCCCGTGGGGTCGTCGAGGGCGCGTCCTACACCGACGTGAAGGCGCAGCTCCCGGCGCTCAACTTCCTCGCGATCGTCGCCGTGATCTGCGCGATCCTGTTCTTCGCCAACATCCGGCTCCGGCAATGGAGCCTGCCGGTCATCGCGGTCGGGCTCCTCGCGCTTGTCTCCGTGTTGCTGGGGGCCGTCTACCCCGCCTTCGTGCAGCAGTTCCGGGTCAAGCCGAACGAACAGCAGGACGAGATGCCGTACATCCAAGACAACATCAACGCGACGAACACCGCGTTCGGCCTCAGCGCGATCCAGGCGCAGCAACGCGACGTTTCGACGGGCCCGCTCACGGCGAAACAGATCGCGGACAACTCGGGGACGGTATCGAACATCCGCGTGTGGCGGCCGCCGGTGCTGAAGGAGAACCTGCAGTCCGTACAGCGGTTCCGTCAGTACTACGACTTCAACGACGTGGACGTGGACCGCTATACGGTCAACAACGAGGAGCGGGTCCTCATGGTCTCCGCGCGCGAGATCGCTCAGCAGGGCCTCGACCCGTCGGCGCAGACCTGGCAGAACGTCCATCTGGCGTACACGCACGGGTACGGCGCGGTCGCAGCACAGGTCAACACGGCCACGGCCGAGGGTCAGCCCGACTACGTCCTGCAGAACCTCCCGCCGGTCACGACCGACCCGGCGCTCGACATGTCGCAACAGCCACGGATCTACTACGGGGAGAGCGACCAGGAGCCGTTCGTGGTCACCGATACGAACGTCAACGAGCTGGACTTCCAGCAGGACACGTCGTCGAACACGACCTACACGGGAAGGGGCGGCATCCCGCTCTCGAACATCCTGCGGAGAGCGATGTTCGCGTGGAAGTTCCGCGACTACAACCTGCTGGTCTCGGGCAGCATCAGCAGCAGCAGCAAGATCCTGATCTATCGCGACATCCAAACGCGGGTGCGCAAGGCCGTTCCCTTCCTCAAGTTCGACAACGATCCGTACCTCGCGATCGTCGGCGGGAGACCGGTGTGGATCTGGGACGCCTACACCTATTCGAACGAGTACCCGTACTCGCAGCAGGTCGATCTGGCACAGGCGGCTCCCGGGCAAGATTCCTCGACGACGCTGCTCCAGGGGAACGTGAACTACCTCCGGAACTCGGTGAAGGTGGTCGTCGACGCGTACAACGGCAGCATCACCTATTACGCGAACCTGACCGACCCGATCGTGCAGGTCTGGTCTCGGGCCTTCCCCGGATTGTTCACCGACATCAACAGCGCGCCGCAAGAGCTACAACAGCATTTCCGCTACCCGGAGAACCTGTTCCAGGTGCAGGCGTACCAATACGCCGCATACCACGTGACCAACCCGATCGACTTCTACCAGAAGCGGGACTTCTGGGCGATCCCGCCCGACCCGACGCTCTCCGCTTCCGGCTCGGCCTCCGTGGCGATCCACCCCTACTACCAGCTGATCCGATTGCCCGGCGCGTCGACGGAGGAATTCGAGTTGGTGATCCCCTTCGTGCCGGCCGACCGCCAGAACATGGTGGCGTGGATGGCGGCGTCGTCCGACCAGCCGCACTACGGCCAACTCACCGTGTTCCGTTTCCCCGAGGGCCGCACGATCGAAGGACCCACACAGGTCTTCGCCAGGATCAACCAGGACGCGCGGTTCTCCAGCGAGCGGACGCTCCTGAGCCAAGCTGGGTCGAACGTCTTGTTCGGCGATTTCCTCGTGATCCCGATCGACAACTCGTTCCTGTACGTCCAGCCGGTCTACGTGCAGGCGCAGCAAACGCCGATCCCACAACTCCACGACGTGATCATGGTGAACGGGAGCGGAGGCGCCGTGACGATCGCCGACAACCTGCAGGACGCACTCAAGGGTGCCGTCACCGGCCAGGTGCCGTCCGGCGGTGGCAACCAAGGCGGTGGGGGGACCGTGGCGCAGCGGATCCAGGCGCTGCTCGCGCAGGCCCAGCAGCACTTCGCCGCGGCACAGGCGGCCCTCCAGTCCGGCGATCTGGGGACCTATCAGTCGGAGATCACGGCCGCGCAGCAAGCGGTCGACGCAGCTGCGAAGCTCGCGGGAACCACGACGACCCCGAGCGGGTCGCCGTCGCCCTCAGCGACGCCGAGCGCGAGCGCGTCCCCGTCTCCCTAACTACTCGGGCACCCGATAGGTCAGGTCCGCGGAGAGATCCGCGACGTCCATCTGGGCCTTCTGCAGCCGACCCGAGTAGTCCCAGTTCATCGCCTGCCAGCGCGTGAACTGGTCGAGCACCCAGACGCCCGATTGCCGCGACCCGTTGCCGCTCCGACCGTTCCCGCCGAAGGGGAGGTGCGCCTCGGCGCCCGAGGTGGAATTGTTCACGCTCACCATCCCGGCCGAGACGCGTTCGCGGAAACGGAACGCATGCAGCGGGTCGGTCGTGTAGATCGACGCCGAGAGACCGTAGCCGTGCCCGTTGGCGAGCGCGATCGCCTCGTCGAACGTGTCGAAGCTCGCGACCCCGACGATAGGACCGAACGTCTCGATCCGATAGAGGTCGTCGTCCGCCCGGAGGCCGTCGACGATCGTGGGGTGGTAGAAGAAGCCCGCCTCGGGATCGTCCCCGACGAAGCCCTCGCGCGGCGCCGCCCGCGTGATCCGTCCGACCGCGCTCGAGCCGTGCACGTGGTGGTGGTCGCGGATCAGCTCCAGCCAGTCCTCGAACCGTGCCGCGAAGCGCTGATCGATCATCGGTCCGTACACGACGTCGCCCGTCGGGTCGCCGATGGGCGCCTCGGCGACCGCCTTCGTGAACCGATCGACGAAGTCGTCGTGGATGTCCCGATGCACGATCGCGGTCCCGAGCGACGTGCACCGTTGGCCGGCGGTTCCGAACCCGCTGAACAACGCGCCCTCGACCGCGAGGTCCAGATCGGCGTCGGGCATCACCACGAGCGGGTTCTTGCCGCCGAGCTCGAGGCACGGGGTCTGCAGGTGCCGGCCGCAGAGCTCACCGAGCCGTTCGCCGACCGCGGTCGATCCCGTGAAGCCCACCTTGTCGACGACCCCTTCGTCCAGCGAACGTTCGAGGCCGGCGAACGTCTCGGGCCCGTCCGCCAGCACCATCTGGAACGTGCTCAGGGGGATGCCCGCGTGCAGGATCAATTGTGCGAAGGCTTCCGCGATCGCGGGCGTGTATTCGGCCGGCTTCCACACGACGGTGTTCCCGCACAGGAGCGCCGGCACCAGGTACCAGGACGGCACCGCCACGGGGAAGTTGCCCGCGGTGATGATGGCTGCGACCCCGACCGGCACCCGGAACGTGAAGAGCTGCTTGTCCGGCATCTCCGACGGGACCGTCATCCCGTAGAGGCGCCGCCCCTCCCCGAGGAAGAACGAACAGGTGTCGATGACCTCTTGGACCTCGCCGCGGGACTCCTTTATCGGCTTGCCGATCTCGTGGGTGATCAGCCGAGCAAGGGCGTCCGCGTTGTCCTCGACGAGCCTCCCGAGCT
>VAYF01000078.1 GCA_005883885.1 Actinomycetota bacterium
ATGGACGATGGGATCTTCGAGGAGTTCAAGGCCACCGGGAACATGGAGCTTCGGCTTGATCGGCAGCTCTCCGAGAAACGGTTGTTCCCGGCGATCAACGTCGACGCTTCGAGCACCCGCAAGGAGGAGCTGCTCCTGCCCCCCGAGGAGCTGGCGCTGGTGATCCGCCTCCGCCGGGTCCTGCACGCACTGGAGACCGGCGCCGCGCTCGAGCTGCTGATCGACAAGCTCCGGTCGACCAAGTC
>VAYF01000079.1 GCA_005883885.1 Actinomycetota bacterium
CGGGCAAGCAGAAGCTGGTGGACACGGGCGGGCGCGTGGAGCGTTTCCAGCGCCGCTACGCCAAGACCCAGCAGGCCCAACAGGCCGCGAAGCAGAGCTGAGCAGCCGGTGGGCGCGCCGCCCCCGGCGAAGACCCATCTGTACGGCGGTCAGGCCGTCGTCGAGGGCGTGATGATGCGTGGCTCGGACCACTGGGCGGTGGCCGTCCGTGAGCCCGTCGGTACCGTCTACGTGGAGTCCCACGCGATCGACTCGATCGCGTCGCGTCACCCGATCTGGCGGAAGCCGTTCCTCCGGGGGATCATCGTGCTCGGACAGTCGCTCTCGATCGGTGTCCGGGCGTTGATGATCGCGACGAACCACGCGGTTTCGGAAGAGGAGCAGCTCTCGAGCCGGCAGATCGGCGTCTCGCTCACGATCGCGATGGTCCTGTTCATCGCGATCTTCATCCTGGGTCCCACGACCCTTTTCGCCTGGGCGGAGAACCATGTCGCCGCCAACGGCGTGCTCGTGAACGTCGCCGAGGGCATGTTCCGCGTTGCCCTGTTCGTCGGGTACCTCTGGCTGATCGGCCGGACGAAAGACATCCGCCGTGTGTTCGAGTATCACGGCGCCGAGCACAAGACGATCGCGGCGTACGAGCACGAAGAGGACCTGGTGCCGGATCGCATCGAGCCCTTCCCGAAAGAGCACGTTCGATGCGGGACGAACTTCCTCATCATCGTGATGATCATCACGATCTTCGTGTTCACGTTGTTCGGGACTCCCGGACTGTTGTGGCGGCTCGTCTCTCGCGTGATCGCGATCCCGATCATCGCCGGGATCGCCTACGAAGCCCTCCGCCTCGGCGCCCGGTTCCCCCGTTCCACGGCGATGCGGGTGATGATGGCGCCGGGGATCTGGCTCCAGAAGATCACGACCCGTGAGCCCGATGTCGGCCAGATCGAGGTCGCCGTGTCCTCCTTCAAGGAAGTGCTCCGTCGGGAAGCTGAGGCCGCAGGCGCCACGTGAGGCCTACACCCGACGATCGTTGCATCCAACGCCCATCGCGAAGATGATGATGTGTCCGATCGAACGACCGGCCGGTTCGGCGCTGCCCGAACGGCCGCGGAGCGAAGACGACACCTGGGAGGTGGCTCCATGAAGAACGATCTCGACATGCCCCTGCTGCCCAGCGCGGAGCAGATCCGCCGGCGCGAGTTCGCGACCGTCCGGCGCGGCTACGACCCGGACCAGGTCCGCGAGTACCTCCAGGGGGTCGCGGGCCAGGTGGAGACGCTCGAGCGTGAGTTGCGCGACCAGCGCAAGGAGGCGAAGGCGCAGCGTCCGCCGACCCCGGGCGAATCCCTCGCCGCCGCGGTCACGGCGGGCGAGGTCATGACCCCGGTCCCGGCGACGCCGGCGCCGACCGCCCCGCCGCAAGACCCCTACGAGACGATCGCCAAGCGGTTCGCCGGTGTGCTCGAGTCCGCGGACAAGGAAGCCACAGCGGCCCTCGCCCAGGCGAAGGCCGAGGCCGATCGCGTCCTGCAGGAAGCACGCTCCGAGGCCGACCGCATCAAGCTCGACGCCCAGGCGCGGGCGGAGCAGGCGAAACAGCAGGGGACCGATTCCCTCGCGGAAGCGAAGCGCGAAGCCGAACGGATCCTGGGCTCGCTCTCGGATCGCCGCGAGGTCCTCATGACCCAGATGCACGACATGCAGTCGAAACTGCTGTCGGTCGCGAAGGAGCTCGAGGCGTCGATCGATACGCCCGAAGGGCCCGAAGGGGGAGATCCCGTGCACGCTCCGAGCGAGAGCGGAACCCCCGATGACGTCGTCGATCCTCGATACGAGGACATGTGGGCGATCCCGAAGGGCAAGAAGATGGTCGATATCCCGGACCTCGCCACGCTCGACGTGGACTTCGAGGAAGAGCACCGCGACTGACGTCCCTCCGGTCGCTCGGCGTCCGCGCCTGCGACCATAGGACGCATGGCGTCCGGCATCGAAACGAAGCTCGACGAGATCGAGGAGAGCTACGAGCAGGCCGAGGCGGAGCTCGCCGCACCCGGCATCGCGGCCGATCCCGACCGCCTGCGTGACCTCGGCAAGCGGTTCGCAGAGCTGCAGGACGTCGTGGTGCCGTACCGCGAGTACAAGGCGATCTCGTCGCAGGCGCGGGAGGCCCGGGACCTCGCCAAGGGTGAGGCCGACCCCGAGATGGCCGCCTACTTCCACGATGAGGCCGAGCGGCTCGATGCGCGGGTCGCCGAGCTCCGCGCGCGGCTCGAGCTGCTCCTCGTTCCCAAGGATCCCGACGAGGGCAAGGACCTGATCCTCGAGATCCGCGCCGGCGCCGGGGGCGAGGAGGCGGCGCTCTGGGCGGGCGATCTCTTCGAGATGTATCAGCGGCTCGCGGACCGCCATCGGTGGAAGACGGACGTCCTCGCGTCCTCCCCGTCGAACCTCGGCGGGTTCAAGGAGGTCTCGCTGGAGGTCCGCGGACCGGATGCGTACGGACGGCTCAAGTACGAGGCCGGCGTGCACCGGGTTCAACGGGTCCCGGTCACCGAGTCGCAGGGCAGGATCCATACCTCGACCGCGACGGTGGCGGTCATGCCCGAAGCCGAGGAGGTGGAGGTGGACCTCCGTCCCGAGGATCTGCAGATCGACGTCTACCGATCGAGCGGTCCCGGAGGTCAATCGGTCAACACCACCGACTCGGCGGTGCGCATCGTCCACAAGCCGACCGGGATCAAGATCGAGATGCAGGAGGAGCGGAGCCAGCTCCAGAACCGGGAGAAGGCGATGCGCTACCTCCGGGCGCGGCTCTACCAGCTGGCCCTCGATGAGGCCCACGCGAAGGAGGCCGCGGCGCGCCGCGCGCAGCTCGGGACGGGGGAGCGCTCAGAGAAGATCCGCACCTACAACTATGCGGAGGGCCGGGTCACCGATCATCGGATCAAGCACACGTCGCATCAGCTGCAGGACGTGCTCGCGGGTGGCGAGGAGCTCGACGGCTTCGCCGACCGGCTCCTCGCCGCCGAGCATGATGCTCGTCCTCGAGACCGATCGCGCCCAGCTGTACGCTCGCGAGCACGGTCTCAGCTCCGCCGAGGCCCGGGCATACGGACGCGCCCTCTGTCTGCGCTGCACCGGCACGCCGCTGCAGCACCTGACGGGCGAGCAGGCCTTCCGCCACCTGGTGCTCACGGTGCGGCCCGGCGTGTTCATCCCCCGGCCCGAGACAGAGGTCCTCGTGGACGTCGCGCTCGAGCTCCTCGGAAACGTCGCGACGCCGTGCGTGGTCGATCTCTGCACCGGGTCGGGCGCCGTCGCCCTCGCGATCGCCGACGAACGTCCCGGTGCGCACGTGATGGCGACGGACATCTCTGAGGCCGCCGTGGCCCTCGCGCGCGAGAACGCCGAACGTCTCGGGCTCGCGGTGGACGTCCGTGCCGGCGATCTGTTCGAACCGCTGCCGATGGAGTGCCTGGGCGAGGTCGACCTGGTGGTCACGAACCCTCCCTACCTCTCGATCGAGCTCGCGGCAGACCTGCCGCCGGAGGTCCAGGCGGACCCGCCGGAGGCCCTGTTCGGAGGGATCGAGGTGACGCGACGCCTGATCACCGAGGCGTTCGCGTGGCTCCGCCCGGGCGGCGCGTTGGCGATCGAGCATGACGAGCGCGCCGCGGCGGCCGTCGCCGCCGCGGCGCGCGGCGCCGGCTTCGAGCCGGTGTTCGTGCGCCGCGATCTGAACGGACGCGACCGGGTCGTCGGCGCGCGGCGGCCGTGACGGCCGGCGGGACGGTCGAGGCCGCCGCGGCCGCCGCGCGCCGCGGCTCCCTGGTGGTGTTCCCGACCGACACGGTCTACGGGATCGGCACGCGCCCGGACGACCCCGCCGCAACGGCTCGCTTGTTCGCGGCGAAGCGTCGGGCGCGGGAGCTGACGCTCCCGGTGCTCGTCGCAACGATCGACGACGCGCGGCGCGTCGCCGTCTTCGACGGGCGCGCGTCGCGTGTGGCCACGGCGTTCTGGCCGGGTGCCCTCACGCTCGTCCTCGCGAGAACGGGCGTGTCCCGAAGATGGGAGCTGGGTGGTGACGGGGCCACGATCGGCGTCCGCGTTCCCGATCATCCGGTGGCGCGAACGCTGCTCGAGCGTGCGGGACCGCTCGCGGCGACGAGCGCCAATCGATCCGGCGAGCCGCCTGGGCGGGATCACGACGAGCTCGTCGCGATGTTCGGTGCGGAGGTCGCCGTGTACGTGTCCACCGATGTCCCGCTCGGGGGCGCCGCGTCCACCGTGATAGAGCTCACGGGTCCGGAGCCGAAGATCCTTCGTGGAGGGGATGTCGATCCTGAACTCGTGATCGGTCTCGCGACCACGTCGTGACGCGGGGGACCGGCCGAGCAACCCCCACTGTTAGACTCCGGCCTCTTGAGATGACCGCCGTCATCGTGGTGTGCACCGGCAACGTGTGCCGCTCCCCGATCGCCGAGGGGCTGCTGCGGCGCGCGACGGAGCACCGGCCGATCGGCGCCCCGATCACGGTGTCGTCGGCCGGGACGGCCGGTTGGGAAGGGTCGCCGGCCACGCCGGAAGCCGTCGAAGCCGCCGCCGAGCGCGGGGTCGACATCTCGGGTCATATCGCGACCCGGCTGCGACCGGGCATGGCGGCCGGCGCCGATCTGGTGCTCTGCATGGCGCGGGAGCATCGGGACCTGATCGCGCGCGACGAGCCCGAGGCCGCGGGCAGGGCGTTCTCGTTGAAGGAGCTCGTTCGGCTCCTCGAGGACGGCGCGCGGGCCGCCGCAACGCCCGCCGCGCGGATCGCCGCGGCGGCCCGCGCGCGCGCCGGGGCACCCCTCACCCCCCACCCCGACGAGGACATCGCCGATCCGTTGGGTTTGCCGCTCGACGGCTACCGGGCGATCGCGTCGGAGCTCGACGACTGGATCGATCGACTGGTGCCGGCGCTCTTCGATCCGGCTCCGGCTGCGCTGGTCGCCGGAGAGACGTGACGTGCGGATCGTCCTCGCCAGCGACCACGCGGGCTTCCCGTTGAAGGAATCGCTCAAGCCGTTCCTCGCATCCGATGGCCACGACGTCACCGACGTGGGCACCCACTCCGAGGAACCGGTCGACTACCCGGGGTTCTGCGCCGCCGCGGCCCGCGTCGTCGCGGCCGGCGAGGCCGATCGCGCGATCGTGCTGGGAGGATCCGGTCAGGGCGAACAGATCGCGGCGAACAAGGTCGACGGCATCCGAGCCGCCCTGTGTCACAACGTCACCCTCGCGCGCCTGTCGCGCGAGCACAACGACGCGAACGTCCTCAGCATGGGCGCGCGGATCATCGCGCCGACGTACGCCGAGGAGATCGTCCGCGTCTGGCTGTCCACGCCCTTCGCGGGAGGGCGACACGTGCCGCGGATCGAGCAGATCGCGGCGATCGAGCGAGGGGAGCTCTGAACATGCGCGAGTACGCGGCGGACTGGGAAGCGTTGAAAACTACCGATCCGGAGGTCGCCGAGGCGGTCGCCGGCGAGCTGGAGCGAGAGCGAACCACGTTGCGATTGATCGCGTCGGAGAACTACGCGAGCCCGGCGGTGCTCGCGGCCGTCGGGTCGACCCTCAGCGACAAGTACGCGGAGGGGTACCCGGGGCGGCGCTACTACGGCGGGTGCCGGTACGTCGACGTGGTCGAACAGCTCGCGATCGATCGAGCGAAGGAGCTCTTCGGCGCCGAGCACGCCAACGTGCAACCCCACGCCGGTGCGACCGCGAACATGGCCGTGTTCGGCGCATTCCTCGAACCGCACGATCCTGCCTCGACCGTGTTGGGGATGAAGCTCGCGCACGGCGGCCATCTGACGCACGGATCGCCGGTCAACGTCTCCGGGATGTGGTTCAACTTCATCGGGTACGGGGTCGACCACGAGACGGAACAGCTCGACATGGATCGGATCCGCGACCAGGCCCTGGAAGAGCGCCCGCGCGTGATCCTCGCCGGGTACACCGCGTACTCCCGGACGATCGACTTCGAAGCGTTCCGCCGGATCGCGGACGAGGTGGGGGCGCTCTTCTGGGTCGACGCGTCCCATTTCATCGGGCTCGTCGCCGGGGGCGCGTTCCCGAACCCGGTCCCCCACGCCGACGTCGTCACGTTCACGACGCATAAGGCGCTCCGCGGTCCACGCGGCGCGATGATCCTGTGCCGGGAAGAGCATGCGAAGGCCATCGACAAGGCCGTGTTCCCGATGATGCAGGGCGGACCGATCGAGAACAACATCGCCGGGAAGGCCGTGGCGCTGAAGGAGGCGATGACACCCGCGTTCCGCGAGTACGCGGAGCGAACCGTTCGCGATGCGCGGGCGCTCGCGTCGGGGCTCGCCGACGAGGGGCTCCGCGTCGTGTCGGGCGGCACCGATTCGCACCTCGCCTTGGTGGACGTCCGTCCCCTCGGGGTCGACGGCAAGGCCGCCGAGGCGCTCTGCGACGAGGTCGGGATCACGCTCAACAAGAACCAGATCCCCAACGACCCGAACCCGCCGTCCAGCCCGTCGGGGATCCGCGTCGGGACGCCGGCCTGCTCGACCCTCGGGATGGACGAACCGGAGATGCGCGAGATCGCCGGCGTCATCGGCGACGTCCTGCGTCACCCCGACGACGCCGGGTCGAGGGAGAAGGCTCGGGACCAGGTCCGCGATCTGATGCAGCGGTTCCCGCTCTACCCGTAGCACGAGGGTTGCCGGGCGGCCGCCGCGGCGCACACACTGCTCGGGTCGTGGACGCGTACCTGGCGGTCTTCCTCACTCCCGGTCTCCATGCGTACGCGGAGGTCTTCGGCGTTGCCGCAGCGGTCACGTTCGTGGCGACCCCCCTGGTACGGAGGTTCGTGATCGCGGCCGGGGTGATCGACCAACCCTCCGACCGGCGGGTGCACCCGAAGCCAACCCCGACGATGGGCGGTCTCGCGATGTACCTGGGGTTCCTGGCGGCGCTCGGGCTCTCCCGAGTGGTCCCGTTCTTCCGGGACGTGAACGGCGCGAGCCCGGAGCCCCTCGCCGCGCTGGTGGCCTGCACGCTCATGGTCGGGCTGGGCGCGATCGACGACACGCGCGGGACCACGGCGCTTTCCAAGCTCACGGCCCAGATCTTCATCGCCGGTGTCGTGGTGTTGTTCGGCGTGCGGTTCGCGTATTCGTGGGCACCGTGGCTCCCGGGCAACGGCATCGTCGTGCTCTCGGGAGACCTGCCGGTGATCCTCACGATCCTCTTCGTCGTGTCGGTCGCGAACGCCGTCAACCTCGTCGACGGGTTGG
>VAYF01000080.1 GCA_005883885.1 Actinomycetota bacterium
CGAGGTTCGGCTCGGCCCTCACGGCGACCCGATCCCCACCCTTGAGCGCCCGCCTGGCGCGTCGGAGCATGCTGCGATGCAGGTTGAAGGCTATCTGGAAGAGGTAGCCCGTCGGCGTCGCCGCTGCCCTGACACGATCCCACCGCTCGAAGGCGCGCGCCATGGTCTCCTGCGCCAGGTCCTCTGCGTCGGCCTTGTTCCCGCACAGCAGGTACAAGCTCTGGAACAGCCGCTCGTACTCGGCTCCGAAGAAGGCGGTGAAATCGACCGCCACGCCAGATCCAGTCATCCCGGGCGCTCCGATGATCATCATCGATTAAGACGCTCGAACGGCAGGCTGCGTTTGGATAGCGATGTCACTTCGTGACGGAAGCGGGATCGCGATGCGGCAGACGGCGGTCGGGTGTCGAGGGCCGAGCCTTACCCACTCCAGATCGGCGTGATCGCCGGAACGTCGTTCGCGTAGCCAACGTAGCCGTTCGATCGGTAGCCGTCCTCGAGCGTTCGCAGCAATCCGTAGTGGTTGTATGCGCCGGGGTATCCGCCAGGCTGAACCTGCGGGCCGATGAAGAGGGTCGCGACGTGCCCGCCCTGGCCGTACCCGTACTTCGGGTCGAGTCCGTTCTGCCGCTCTGATTCATCGTAGGTCACGATGATGAGCCCATCGCTTCCGAACGAGGGCGACGACATGATCTTCGGGATCTCCTTGGCCAGATAGTTGTCGAACTGCGTGTAGCGGTCGTTGACCGGTTTGCAGTTGGCTTCGCCGTCGTCGCAGCCGTTGGGCAAGATGTAGTTGAAGTCGGGGACGGTGCCGTCGACGAGCGCTTCGTTGAAGATTCCCATCGGGTTGCCCGCGTAGATGTCGTGGTGCAGACACTCCTGGGACTTGTCGGTCTCGGACCAGACGCCGTTCGCGCCCTCGATATCGTCGTACAGGATCGCGGGATTGCCCGTCGTGAAGAACCCGGTCAGCGGGCACGGCCCTTGCGGATCGCACGTGCTTCCCGAGCCCGTGTCGCAACGCGCGGAGCCGCCTTCGAGCCACGTCGTCCACGAGCCGCCGGCGACGTCGATCTGGTTGAACAGGTTCGGCACGTTCTGATGGCACGCGATGCCATAGTCCTGTTGCTCGCATCTGGTGAACTGACCCGACGTCATCGCGACGTAGTTGGCTTGCGACCAATGGGTGGTGCCGCGGTACTCGGTCATCCACGCCGACCGTGGCTTCAGCGTGCCGAGCAGGTACGGCATGTTGCTCGGCTTGATGTGGGAGTAGGTCGTGTTCTCCCCGACGATCAGGAACACGTGCCCGAAGTGGGGGATGCCTTCGTAGGGAAGAGTGGCAGCGGCGCCGACCGGGAGCGACATGGCCGCGATCACACAGACCATCGCAGCCAGGACGCTGGTCTTCGTTCGAGACCCCATCGCTGAACCTTCCGCTTCGCGCGGGGGACGCTACAGGGACGTTAGCAGTCCGCGCGTTTCGCGGTGGGTTCGCTCCCCGAACCGCCCCGGGTCATGTCGGTGTCACCGAGTCTGAGGACGGGACCCATCCTCCACATCGCGTACGGCGAACAACTGCCACTCGCCCTCGACGCCCTTGAGGGAGTGCGTTCCGCGATCCTCCATCGCGAAGTCGGATCCGACGACCAGGTCACGGACCGTCCTGGACACCAGCACCTCGTCCGGCCCCGCCGCCGCCATCACGCGGGCCGCGATGTGGACCGCCACACCGCCTCGCAGCGTCACCGTCCGGCAGACGCGGTGCGCGCCCCGGAGGCGCCGGGACAGCCGGTCGACCAACGCGAGGAGGTCGGTCTCGAGTGCGCCGGGCGAGCGCCCCCGTCGTCCGAGCGCTCGCTGCGTGCCGATCGAGCGGCGGCGGCGGCCCACCACCACGGGGCGGGGGTCGCGGTTGTGCGCCAGCGCGTGGAGATGCCGGCCGGCGGCGCGCCCGAGGATCCGCTCCAGGGCAGCTTCGTCGAGCCGTGCGACGTCGGCGACCGTAGCGATCGAACGCCTTCGCAGCTTCCGGGCCGTGACCGCTCCGACGCCCCACAACCGCTCCACCGGGAGCGCGTGGAGGAACGCGAGCTCACCGTCGACCGGCACCACCAGCAGGCCGTCGGGCTTCGCGACGCCGCTCGCGACCTTCGCCAGGAACTTGGTCCGCGCCACGCCCACCGTCACGGCGATCCCGACGCGCTCGCGCACGTCTCCCCGCAGGCGTGCCGCGATCTCCGACGGCGTGCCGGCGATCCGGCGCAGACCGCCGACGTCCAGGAACGCCTCGTCGATCGAGAGCCCCTCCACCAGCGGCGTGGTGTCGCGGAAGACCTCGAACATCGCCGTGCTGGCCGCCGAGTACGCCTCCATCCGAGGCCGCACGACGATCGCATGCGGGCACAGGCGGCGGGCCTGCGTCTCGCCCATCGGCGTGCGCACCCCGTAGGCCTTGGCCTCGTAGCTGGCCGCGAGCACCACGCCGCCACCGACGATCACCGGGCGACCGCGCAGCGCCGGATCGTCCCGTTGCTCGACCGACGCGTAGAACGAGTCGGCGTCCGCGTGCAGGATCGTGCCCTCTTCGGCCACCTCCCGATGCTCGCACCGGCCACCGACACGAGCCCGGCCCGCGCCGGGCCGCCGCTACGAGGCGAAGGACTGGGCGAGCGCCGTGACCACGCGATCGATGTGTTCGGCTCCGAACACGAGGGGCGGTCGGAACTTCAGGACATGGTCGAGCGGACCCGTGGACCCGACCAGCACGCCACGCCCGCGCATCGCGTTCTTCACCGCAGCGGCACGCGCCGGATCGGGGTCGCCCGACGCATCGACGATCTCCACGCCCGTCAAGAGACCGAGCCCGCGGACATCGCCGATCGCCGGCGCGTCGACAGCCCTGATCGCCGCGCGGAGCTCCGAGCCCACCGCCCCAGCTCGAGCGATCAGGTCCTCATCCTCGATCACGTCGAGGACCGCGAGCGCCGCGGCACAGGCGACCGGATTGCCTCCGAAGGTCGAGAACCACTCGGTGGTCTCGGCGAACCGTTCGACGATCTCACGACGGGTCACCACCGCCGCGACCGGATGCCCGTTGCCCATCGGCTTGCCCATCGTGACGATGTCGGTCGCCACGTCCATCGCGGCGAACGACCAGAGGGGCTCCCCGCCACGACCGTGCCCCACCTGCACCTCGTCGGCCACGTACAGGGCCCCGACCTCATGTGTCCGGTCGGCCAACGCGCGCACGTACGCGGCCGGCGGAGCGAGTCGGCGGCATCGACGCGCGTGGTCCCATCGCGGGATGCGTGGAGCGGATCGAAGAGCTCGACGTGCGCCGGCCGTGTCGCGCCCCTCCACTCCTCCGGCGACAGGTCTGCGACCGCCTGGGTCACGCCGTGGTACGCGTACCGCGTCACGAGGCCACCCCCGGCGCCGGTCCAGACGGTGGCCAGACGCCACGCGGTATCGTTCGCTTCGCTTCCGGAGTTCACGAACAGCACCGTGTCGAGCTCGGAGCCGTCCGGCATGCTCGCGATCAGGCGTTCCGCGAGCTCCACGGCCGCCCCGTACAGGTACCTCATGTTCGTGTTGAGCAGACGCGACTGGCGCGCGATCGCGTCCGTGACGCGCGGGTGACCGTGCCCGACGACGGGGACGTTGTTGTAGCAGTCGAGGTATCGCTCACCGTCGGCGTCGAACAGCCACATGCCCTCCCCCCGGACGAGGTGCAGCGGGTGGTCATAGGTCAGCGGCGACAGCGCCGGACCGAAGGCGCGCCCGCGCCGCCCGGTCAGCCCCGTGTCGTCGACGTGCGTCTCCGTCACACGCAGCCGTGCCCGGAGCCGCTCGCAGCCGTCGTCGACCAGGTACGTGAGCAACGGCCAGAGGGTCGTCTCCCATCGCCGGAGGTAGTCGTTATCTGGATGGCGCTTCGCCCGCCACGAGAACAGCACGGCCACCGTGACCAGTCGCGTCGTGAGCAGATCGGGCAGCACCGCGAGCTCCTCGGGCTCGAGCGGCGTGACGGATCGGTAGCCATCCACGAACCGCAGCGCGAGCGGTACGACCTGCCCGGGGTCCCGCCCGGCCAGCAGGGACTCCAAAGCCGACGTCAGGTCGCATACGAGCGCGGAGTGGCTCATGTCCCCCCAGTCGACGATGCCGCTGATCCGTCCGTGCTCGTCGACGAGGGCGTTGTCGAGGGTGACGTCGCCGTGGATCACCTGCGATCGGAGCTGCGACCATCGGGGCGCGACGAACGACTCGAACCGATCGAGCACGGCGTCCACGAGGGCGCGGTGCGTTGGGTCATCGATCGCGTCGGTCATCGGGCGGAGCGCCGACGCGTGCTGCACGTCCCAGAGCAGCGTCCGCCCCGCCGACGCGTGGAAGAACGATCGCATCGCGCGGCCCAAGCGAGCGATCGTGACGCCATGATCGAACAACGCGTCGCCGTCGAGCTCGTTCGCATCGATCGATGCGCGGCCCGGCATGAACCCGCTCGCTCGGACGAAGTGCGTCGCCCCCGTCGGTCCGGATATCCGTGTGGTGTAGGCAACCGGGTCGGAGCCCAGCAGCGGGAGGGGTGGCGCGACCGGGAGCGCCGGGTCGACCGTGAGCACGTGCAGGGCAGCTCGGGTCTCCATGTCGAGGATCGCCGCACGCTCGTCGGCGTTCGAGATCTTGAGCACGCCGAGGGGCCCCGTGTCTGCGATCACGAGGAACCCCTGGTCGCGTTCGCTCCCGAGCGGCGTGCACGCACCGATGAGCCCGAACGACTCCTGGGCGAGTGCGGATGCCGCTTCGTGCGTGAAGGCGGGCGGTTCACCGAGCAGGACGTCGCCCTGGTCATCCATGGGGTGGCGGATCCTCTCCACGCCCTACGCGCCCTCGAGGAGCGTGATCAGGGCGGCGTGATCCAGCTCGCCGCCGCCCGCGTCGACCAGTCGCTCGAGCTGACCCTCCACGACCGCGAACGACGGCGTCGAGGCGCCGACCTCCCGCGCGGCGTCCATCACGATGCGCGCGTCCTTGCGATGGAGACGGACCCGGAAGCCCGGTTCGAACGACCGGTCCAGCATCCGTTGCCCGTGCACCTCCAAGATCTTCGATGCGGCGAATCCTCCCAGGAGCGCCTCGCGCACCTTCGCGGGGTCCACACCCGATCGCTCGGCGAGGGCGAGCGCTTCCGCGACCGCCTCGATCGTCGCTCCCACCACGAGCTGGTTGCACGCCTTCGCGACCTGCCCCGCGCCTGCGCCGCCCACGTGCACGATGTTCGATCCCAGCGCCCGCAACACCGGGAGCGCCCGCTCGAACGCATCCGTCGGCCCGCCCACCATGACGGAGAGCGTCCCCTCGATCGCACCCCGCTCGCCGCCCGAGACCGGCGCATCCAGCATCGCGATCCCCTTCTGGTCCAGTGCGGACGCGAACGAGCGCGCCCGGCCCGGGTCGATCGTGCTCATGTCGATCACGAGCGAGCCGGGCGCGGCGGCTGCGCGCAGCCCGTCACCCTCGCCGAGCAGCACCTCCTCGACGTCGGGCGTGTCGGGGAGCATCGTGATCACCACGTCGGTCACCCGCGCGACATCCGCCGGTGACGATCCCTGCGACGCGCCTTCCGCGACGAGCTCCTCGACCGGCCCGCGCCCGCGGGAATGGACGGTGACGGGGAACCCCGCCTGGAGCAGGTTGCGGGCCATCGGCTTGCCCATGATCCCCAGCCCGACGAAGCCGAGCCGTTCGGCCATCCGCTCATCCCTCCATCGCGGCGTCGGCGATCGCCAGGGCGCCGTCGACGACCTCGAACGCCTCCGCGAGCTGCGCCTCCGTGATGCACAGCGGCGGGTTGGTCATGACGTTGTGCCAGCGAAGCATCGTCGAAACGCCGTGGTCCAACAGGTATCGGTTGATCGCGCCCATCGTCTCGTTCTGCGCGTTGAACGGCGACAGCGGCTCCATCGTCTCCCTGCTCTTGACGAGCTCGAGGATGCCGAACAGCCCGAGGTTGCGGTACCGCCCGACGCTCGGATGGCGCCCGGCGAGCTCTTCGTGATGGCGCCGGAGGACGTCGCCCATCTGGCGGGCGTTGGCGAGCAGGTCATCGGCTTCCATCACGTCGATCGTCGCGATCGCGGCCGCGACGCAGAGCGGGTGGGTGTTGTACGTGAGGCCTCCCCAGAAGACGCGATCGTCGAACCGTTCGGCCACCTTCGGACGCATGCCGATCGCCCCGAGCGGGAGGTAACAGGAGGTCAGACCCTTCGCGGAGGTGACGAGATCGGGAACCACCTTCCAGTGATCGACGGCGAACCACTCGCCGGTCCGCCCGAACCCGCACATCACCTCGTCGGCGATCATGAGGATCCCGTAGCGATCGCAGATCGCCCGCACCCCTTCGAGGTATCCGTCGGGGGGGATGAGGACGCCGTTCGTCCCGGTCACGGTCTCCAGGAGGAAGCACGCGATCGTCTCGGGCCCCTCGAGCTGGATCGTCTCCTCGAGGCGCTCGAGGGCCGGTCCGGCCTCCTCGGTGCCCCGCGCCGTCCCATGGTAGGGATCGAGCACGTGCACGATCCCGGGGAGCGGAGGGAGCTCGTTCGGCCAGCGACGCGGGTCGCCCGTGACCTGCATCACGAAGCCGGTCGCGCCGTGGTAGCTCCGATAGCGGGCGAGGACCTTCGGCCGGCCGGTCGCGAGTTTCGCGAGCTTGATCGCATGCTCGTTCGCCTCGGCGCCGCCCAAGGTGAAGAAGAACTTCTCGATGTCGCCCGGGAACAGCTCGGCGAGCTTCCGTCCGAGCACCGCCCGACCCTCGAAGACCATGAAGGGCGAGACGTACGGCAGCCGCTCACCCTGTCGCGCGATCGCCTCCATCACACGGGGGTCCCCATGCCCGATGTTCACGCCCATGAGCTGGCTGTTCAGGTCGAGGTACCGCTTCCCGTCGACGTCCCAGAAGTAGACGCCCTCGGCCCGATCGACCGCGATCGGAGCGACCGCCGACTGCGCGGACCAATCGAAGAGCGTGTGTCGCCGTGCGAGCGTCACGATCTCATCTGCCGTCATCGTGCCGAGTTCGGTCACCATCGCGTGCGTCCTTCCCGAACGATCATGCGTCCACGTCCGTTCCCAGGGCAGCCGGTCCCGCCTGGATCACGAAGCTGTGCTCGGCGGCCCAACGCAGGACGATCCGGTCCCCGGGTCGCGGATCCTCCGCACCGACCTCGTCGTTCAGCCGGTGCACCATCAGCCGCTCACCGGTCCGGAGCTCGACGATGAGCTGCGTCACCGATCCGAGGTACACGACGTCGACGACGGTCGCCTCGACCGAGGTATCCCGGTCGCCCGCGACGCTCTGGGAGCCGAGAGCGCCGAGCTTGATCCATTCGGGTCGGACCGTGATGGTCAGCTCCCTCTCGTGATCGGCACGGCTCCCGGGGGCCTCGCTCCCGACGCCGTCGACCGCCAGGATCCGTTCGCCCCGACCGAGGTCCATCACCAGGAGCTCGCCTTCTCGCCGGTCCACACGAAGCGTCAGCAGGTTCGACACGCCGATGAACCCCGCCACGAACGTCGACAGCGGGCGTTGGTACAGCTCCCGAGGCGATGCGAGCTGTTCGACGGATCCGGCGTTCATCACCGCGATCGTGTCGGACATCGTCATCGCCTCTTCCTGGTCGTGCGTCACGTAGATGAAGGTGGTATCCGTCCGGGCCTGGATCGCTTTGAGC
>VAYF01000081.1 GCA_005883885.1 Actinomycetota bacterium
CCTGCCGTTCTTCGGCACGCTCGAGACGGGCAACGTGCACTACGGCCTCGGCTTCACGGGGAACGGGGTGGGACCCGCGCATCTCGGCGGCAGGATCCTGGCGCACCGCCTCCTGGCGAAGTACGACGACGTGCTGGCGCTCCCGCTCGTGGATCTGGAACCCAGACGCTTCCCGCCGGAGCCGATCCGGTCGGTCGGAGCGATGGTGACGAACCGAGCGATCCATCGCCGCGACGTCACGCTCGACGGCGAGGAGATCCCCAACCCGTTCGTGGATTTCGTCGCGAAACTCCCACGCAGGCTCGGGTACAACCTCGGCCCGTAGAGCCGAGGGGCGCGTACCCTGTTGAGCCGATGATCCCCCGCATCGCCCGAACGTCATGCCTGCTCGCCGTGGTCGCCAGCATGCTCATCGTGTCCTCGACGACCGCGAACGCCGCCACCACCCTGCCGGGCATCGACGTCTCGAAGTGGCAAGGCACGATCGACTGGTCGAAGGTCGCCGGCGCGGGGATCCGCTTCGCGATCGCGCGGGCCACGAAGGGGCGGACCTACGCCGACCCCACCTTCCAGGCGAACGTCGACGAGGCTCGGGCCAACGGCATCGTCGTGGGCGCCTACCATCGCGCCACGCCGAGCGGCGGGGCCACCGCGAACATCGCCGATGCGCGAGCGGAAGCCAACCATTACCTCGACGTGGCGTCCCCCGGTGTCGGGGATCTGATCCCCGCGCTCGACATCGAGGAGACGGGCGGCCTCGCGCCAGCGGATCTGGTGGTGTGGGTGAGGGCGTGGGTGACCCGCGTCACGAACGTCCTCGGCGTGAAACCGATGCTCTACGCCAGTCCGCACTTCTGGACGGTCGACATGGGCGACTCCACGTGGTTCGCGGACAACGGCTACCGTCTGTGGCTCGCGCACTGGAACGTGCCGTCTCCGACGGTCCCCGCGAACGATTGGCAAGGGCGCGGCTGGACCTTCTGGCAGTGGACGCACAAGCCGGGACTGCCCGGCGTCACGACGGATCTCGACCGGGATCGGTTCGCCGGGACGAACCCGGTCACCGCCCAGATCGCGGAGCTCACCGCGAAACCCGGCGCCGGCGGTTCGGTGACGGACATCACCGGGCGACTGTCGTGCGGCGACGGCGCCACCTGCGCGTCGTTGTTCGATCCGTCGGCGATCGTGACGCTCACCGCGAAGCCGGACCCGGGCGCCGTCTTCCTCTCCTGGGGGGGCGCGTGTTCGGGGTCCTCGCCGACCTGTTCGGTCACGACGCTCGGCAAGAGGACCGTCACCGCGATGTTCGGGTACCCGCTGTCCACGACCGTCGCCGGTCCGGGCGGGGGAAGCGTGAGCACGACCCCCGCCGGCATCACGTGCACGAGCAGCTGTTCCCACGCTTTCCCCGCGGGCTCGAGCGTCTCGCTCACGGCGACCCCCGACGCGGCGAGCGAGTTCGGGGAATGGAGCGGGGATTGCATGGGGCTCGACCCCGCCGTGTGCACGGTGACCCTCGATCAGCCTCGGTCGGTGACCGCATCGTTCACGGATCTTGGGCCCCCGTCAGCGGGCATCACCACGCCCGCATCGCTCGCCGGCCCCGTCCGGATCGCGTTCAGTGAGCCGGTTCGCCACCTCAGTGCCGACAACGTCGAGCTCCGCACCGCCGGCGGCGCCCCCGTCGCGGGATCGCTCACGTGTGCGGGCGAAGACGGAGCGACCGTGTCCTGTTCGAAGGATCTCGTGCTGAGCGCGCAGCTCCGTCCGGGGTCTCCGTTGCTCGCCGGCCAGTCCTACCTCGTCGTGGCGAACCCGAACGCGGTGACGCCGGCGATCGTCGACCGAGCCTGGAACCCTCTGCCGAGGACGACCGCGAGTTTCCGCGCGGCGACCGTCGTCCCGGAGGAGGCTCCCGGCTCTTCGTTCGCGTGGGGGACCCGCGGCGACGCCCGGGCACGGGGCGGTTCGTACCTCTGGGAGCGACGGGTCGGAGCCTCGATCACCTTCGCCTTCTCGGGTCCGTCGGTCACCCTCTGGACGGTCGCGGGACCGACCTTCGGTCGAGCCAAGGTGACGATCGACGGCAGGTATCGAACGACGATCGACCGACGCCGGCCGTCGTTCGCCCTGGTGCCTCGGACCTTCAGCCGATCGGGACACGGACCGCACCGGCTCCAGATGAGCATCCTCGCGCCGGATCCCGGCCACCCGGTCGCCGTCGGGACGGGGGTCGATGCGATCGAAGATGCCAACGGCACACGAAGCACCCCGCTCGCCGCCCGATGGGCTCCCCAGACCGCGCCATCGGCGGCCGGCGGCAGGTTCGTCGTGAGCGGCGTGGCCGGCGCGCGAGCGTCGTTCCGCTTCAGCGGGTCGGCCGTGACGATCACGACGGCGACCGGGCCGGGCTACGGCCGGGCGGAGATCTGGGTGGACGGGACGCTGCGGCGCCGGCTCGACCTATCCGCCGCCACCACCACGTTCGGGGTGACGAGGTCCGTCGGCGGTCTGGCAGACCGGGTGCATTCGGTCCGGGTCGTCGTCCTCGGTCTGCCGGGGATGGCCGGAACCGGAACCGCGGTGGCGATCGACGGGTGGAACGTCGCCTAGCGATGTTCGCGCGCCGTTCAGCGCGTCCCGACCAGCCAGAGCCTCCGCGACCCCAGGGCGAAGTCTGCGAGCTCGTCGTCGAACGCCGTGAACGCGCTGAACCCGGCCTCGCGGAGCAGGTCGGTCAGCTCGTGGAGCGTGTAGAGGCGGATCGACGTCGTCTGCTCCTGCCGGTCGCCCCCTCGCAGGAACGTCCACCGTGTTTCGACCCGGCTCGTGCCGACCACGTACGTCCGGTGCTCGAGGACGAACGTCCCGTCTGCCTCGAACCAATCGCGCTCCCGGAACGCGGGCAGGATCGCCTCCGCGCAGAGCGTGTCGATCAGGTAGCGGCCTCCCGGCTTCAACGCTTCGCAGGCTGCCCGGGCCTGTGCGAGGTTCCCCTCGTCGTCGAAGTAGCCGAAGGAGCCCCACATACAGATCGCGACGTCGAACGTGTCTTCGAACGGGAGCTCCCGCATGTCTGCGCGTTGGACCACGAGGCCGGCGGCCCGAGCTTCGTCGAGGAACCGGTCGGTGATGTCCACGCCCACGACGTCGAGCCCTCGCTCCGCCAGGCGCTTCGCGATCCGCCCGGTGCCGCACGGGACGTCCAGGACCCGCATCCCGGCACGCGATCCGGTGGCGCGCACGATCAGGTCGACGTGATGGTCGGCGTCCTCGAGCGCCTCCCATCCGAGTTGGACGGCCTGCCAGGCGGGGAGCTCGAACATCTCTTCCCACCAACCGTTCATGCTCATCCCCGGGAAACCAGTCGTCGGGCTCGATCGATCACCCGATCTCGGCGGACATCCTTGAGCATCACCGTCGACGCATTGCGACCGGGGATGCCCATCACCCCTCCCCCGGGGTGCGTTCCCGCCCCGCACAGATACAGGCCCTTGATCGGCGTCCGATAGTCACCGTAGAACGGGATCGGTCGGAAGGAGAAGAGCTGGTCGGGGGTGAGCTCGCCCTGCATGATGTTCCCCCCGAGCAGGCCGAACCGGTCCTCCAGATCCCGCGGGGTGAGCACCTCGATGTGCTCCACCAACGACGCCAGGTCGGGGGCGTAGGCCCCGATCGCCGCGATCACCTTCTTCGCCCACGCGTCACGCGTGCGATCCGTGTTCGGGGTGTCGAACGGCAGGTACTGGGTGAACGCGAGCATCACGTGCTTGCCCGGCGGAGCGAGGCCCTCGGGCTGAAGCGCGGTGGGGAACACCAGCTCGACGTACGGATGCCGGGACGGCTTGCCGTACTTCGCGTCATCGAAGGCGTGTTCGAGGTAGTCCATGGACGGCGAGACCGCCGTCAGGCCTGTATGCACCGAGCCCTCCTGGTCCCACGCTGGGAACGCGGGG
>VAYF01000082.1 GCA_005883885.1 Actinomycetota bacterium
CTACCGCAAGCGAGGCACCGAGCTCCTGTTCGGGGTGTATGGCGAGGTCGAGGTCGCGGGCGATGTCCGCGTCGGCGACGCCGTCGAGCCGATCTAGCGCTGCCCGGCCGCGGCGAAGGTCACGATCTCCGCCGCGTGCTCCTCGTAATGGTCGACCGTCTCGTCGGTGAACTCCGAGCCGGCCGAGTCGGTGACCTCGGTCATCGCGAGCAACGCGGCGCGAGCGCGATCACGACCGCGCTCGGCGGCGACGATGACGTCGTCCCACGATTTCCCCTTCCCGTCTTCAGCCACCATCCGGTTGAGCGCTTCCCAGTCCTGATCGGGTGGCTCCGGCTGCCCGGCCGACATCCGCTCGAGCACGTCACCGACGTAGTCGGCCCAGTAGCCGCAGTGCCACACCAGATCCTTCACCGACCATCCGGGGACGACCCCTTCCACCTCCCGGCGGTCTTCGGGAACCCCGTCGAACGCGCCCACGAGGGCGCTCCACGCCTCGTCCTCTCGTCCGAGCAACACGTCACGATCCATCCCTCGCTCCTTCCGTCGCGTGTCGGGTGCGGAAGGGTAGCGGAGCGCGGGCGGGGCAAGCGCGGCTAGGCTCCGGAAGGTGCGCGCCGGTCTGCAGCTGGCCCTGTTCGGACGGATCACGCTCGCGACCGCGTTCGGCTTCCTGATCGGGCTCGAGCGTCAGTGGCGAGGCAAGCCCGCGGGCGATCGGACGTTCGCGCTGCTGGCTCTCGGGGCATCGGCGTTCGCGGGGCTCGCGCTCGAGCTGTTCCCGGACTCCGCCGACCGCGTGATCCAGGGCGTCGTCACGGGCGTCGGGTTCCTCGGCGCCGGCATCATCTTCCAGACGCACGAGCGCCCGCAGGGGCTGACGACCGCGGCGGCGGCGTGGGCGGCGACCGGGATCGGGGTGCTGTGCGGTGTCACGCTGTACCTCACGGCGGGGCTCACGACGATCCTCACGATCCTGGTGCTGGAGTCGATCAGTCTCCCCGGGGTGTCGCGCCTGGAGACGCCGCCGACCGAACCGTCCGACCCCCAACGCGAGGATTGAGCCGCCGCTACATCGTCGAGGGCATCGGGGCGTACGCCAGGGCGTGTGCCTCGGCGACCCCCTCGTTCGTCACGCGGCCGTCCCACGTGTTGACCCCGCGCGCGAGAGATGGATCGCCGCGGACGGCGGTCTCGATCCCGGCGCTCGCGAGCTCCAGGACGTACGGCAACGTCACGTTCGTCAGGGCGTAGGTCGACGTGCGCGGCACCGCACCCGGCATGTTCCCCACCGCGTAATGGACCACGTCGTCGACCACATAGGTCGGATCCGCGTGCGTCGTGACGTGGGAGGTCTCGAACGTCCCGCCCTGGTCGATCGAGATGTCGACGAGCACGGATCCCGGACGCATCTGCTTCACGAGCTCGGCACTGACCAGATGCGGCGCACGGGCGCCGGGGACCAGCACCGCCCCGATCACCAGGTCGGCCTCCACCACCAGCCGTTCGATCGCCAGCCGGGACGACGTCACGGTCTGGATCCGCCCGTGCCAGATCCGGTCGATCTCGCGGAGCCGGTCCACGTCCTTGTCCAGCACGACGACCTCGGCTTCCATCCCGGCGGCGATCTGCGCTGCGTTCCCGCCGGCCATCCCGCCACCGAGCACGACGACCCTCGCGGGCATCACGCCGGAGGCGCCGCCCATCAGGACGCCCCGGCCGCCGCTCGGCCGCTCGAGGTACTTCGCTCCCTCCTGGGGCGCCATCCTCCCGGCGATCTCCGACATCGGCGCGAGGAGCGGGAGACGGCCGTCCGACGTCTGGACCGTCTCGTACCCGACGGCGCGGACGCCACGATCAACGAGGAACCGGGTCAGCTTCTCGTCGGCCGCGAGGTGGAGGTACGTGAAGAGCACATGATCGGTGCGGAAGCGTTCGAACTCCTCCGGCTGCGGCTCCTTCACCTTGACGATCAACTCTGCCTCGGCGAACACCGCGTCCGCGTCGGGCTCGATCTGCGTGCCCGCGGCCACGAAATGGTCGTCCGCGATCGCCGAGTCGACCCCCGCGGTCGTCTCGACGACCACATGGTGGCCGCCGTGCACGAGCAGCTCGCCCAGCTCATCGGACCCGAGGACGAGCGGCGGCGAGATCTGCATCGCCCCCGGGCCGAGCGCCCGAGACATGATGCCGTGCTTCCGTGCGGCGAGCACAACCCGGCCGGCGGCGCCGGGATCACCCTCCAGGATCGAGGGGTCGATCTGCACAGCCGCCAGCACCCCGGTCCCCGATCGGACCTCCCCGACCATCGGGTGCGCTTCGAGAGGCGTCAACGCAACCGTCAGCTCGCCCTCCAGGGTCTTCGCCCGCTCCAACAGGCCCTCGCGATCGATGATGTCGAGGTTCGCCAGCGCCGCGGCCGAGACGGCGGCGTGCCCCGAATACGTGTAGCCGTGACGGAACATGCCGGCACCCTCACGCCAGAACGGCTCCCAGACCGAGGGGGCGGCGATCACGGCCCCGAGGGGCAGGTAGCCGCTCGTGATCCCCTTCGCACAGGTGATCAGGTCGGGTTCGAGCCCGAACCGGCCGCTCGCGAACCATGCGCCGCAGCGCCCGAAGCCGGTGATCACCTCATCGGCGATGAAGAGCACCCCCGTCTCGCGGCAGACCCCGCGGACGGCTTCCAGGTAGCCGTCCGGAGGCGGGAAGACTCCCCCGGCGCCGATCACCGGTTCGCAGAAGAACGCCGCGGTCCGATCAGCGCCGACCCGATCGATCGTGGATCGGAGCGCGTCGGCGTCGTCCCACGGAACCTCGACCACGTCCTGCAACAACGCCCCGTATCCCGCCAGGTTCGCCGGGATCCCCGAGAGCGAGGTCCCCGCGGCGTGCATCCCGTGGTAGGCGCGTTCACGCCGGATCAGGACGGTCCGGTCCGGCTCGCCGGCGAGGGACCAGAACCGGCGAACGATCTTGGTGGCGGTGTCGATCGAATCCGAGCCGCCGCTCGTCAGGAACACCTTCGCGTTGGGTATCGGCGCGAGCCCCGCGACCCGCTCCGCCAGCGCCTCCGTGGGAGGGTTGGTCAGGTCGCCGAAGGTCGAGTGCGCCGCGAGCTCCGCCATCTGCCGCCGGGCGGCGTCGGCGATCTCGGTCCGCCCATGCCCGACGTTGCAGAACCAGAGGCCGGCGGTCGCATCCAGGTACCGGTTCCCCTCGGCGTCCCAGACATGCGACCCCCGCCCGCGGACGATCGACAGACCCCCCTCCGCCTCGACCGCGGCCATGTCGGCGAACGGGTGCCAGAAGGTGGTCATGCCGCAGATGTTCCCAGGATGCGGACCCGAAGGGTCCATGGACGCGGCAGTCATTCCGGACTAGCCTTCGGCTGACCATCCCAGGGGAGGGAAGCAGTGGATCCCACGATCGACCCAGCGTTCCTGCGTGGCGTCACCCAGCGTCGGCTCTCACGCCGCGATCTGATCCGGTACGCGGGCGTCGGAGCGGGGGCGCTGAGCCTCTCGTCCATCCTCGCCGCATGCGGCGTGAAGTCGAGCGGCGCGGCGGGCTCCCAGTCCGCGGCGGGCTTCGACTGGGCCTCGCAGAGCCTCCACCACCAGCTGAACTTCGCGAACTGGCCGTACTACATCGACGTGAACCACGGGACGCATCCCACCCTCGACACGTTCACCCAGAAGACCGGGATTCAGGTCAACTACAAGCCCGTCATCAACGACAATCAGGCCTTCTACGCGAAGCTGAAGCCCTCGCTCGAACAGGGGAAGCCGACGGGGTGGGACATCGTGGTCATCACGAACGGTGCCCAGCTGTCCGAGCTGATCGACAACGGCTGGCTGATCCCGTTGGACCTCTCGCAGCTGCCCAACTTCACGGCGAACGCGAGCCCCACGATCAAGGACCCCACCTACGACCCGGGCAACAAGTACACGGTGGTGTGGCAGTCGGGCCTCACCGGGATCGGGTTCAGCCCCAAGGCGACCGCGGCGCTCGGGCGGGAGCCGAACAGCCTCAACGACCTCTTCGATCCCGCGGTCGCCGGCCATGTGGGGATGATGAGCGACAACACCGAGCTCGGGAGCATCGGGCTCCTGAAGCTCGGGATCGAGCCCTCCACATCGACGCCGGACGACTGGACCCAAGCTGCCGCGGTGCTGCAGAAGCAGAAGGACGACGGGATCCCACGCGGCTACTTCGACCAGGGGTACATCAACCAGTTGGAGAACGGGAACACGTGGATCACCCAGGCATGGTCGGGCGACATCTTCATCGCCCAGCAGTCCGGGTACCCGGAGCTGAAGTTCATCGTCCCGAACGAAGGCGTGATGTTCTGGCACGACAACATGATGATCCCGGTGGGGGCGGCGAACCCGTTGGACGCGCTCACCTACATGAACTACGCGTACGACCCGCACGTCGCCGCGCTGATGGCCAACTACATCTGGTACATCACGCCGGTTCCCGCGGCGAAGCCGATCGTCGCGGCACTCCCCGGCGGGAAGGCCGTCGCCTCGAGCCCACTCGTGTTCCCGGACCAGGCCATGTTGGACAAGACGCACCAGTACTACGTCTACAAGGGCACCAGCGACCTCGACCAGTGGAACAACACCTTCGATCCGATCATCACGGGCTGAAACAGAAGAAGGCCCGCGGCAGGAAACGTCTGGCGCCGTACGGGCTGACGGCTCCGGGCGTCCTCTGGCTCGCGATCTTCTTCCTCATCCCGATGGGGGCGATGCTCGTCCTGTCGCTCGAGACCAGGATCCCCACGGCGGGCTTCAAGAACTCCGGGTACCAGTTCACCTGGCATATCGGCGAGTACAACACCGCGTGGGCGCAGGCGCACGTCCAGTTCGTCCGCTCCCTCTGGTACGGAGCGATCGTCACGATCGTGACGCTTGCCGCCGGCTACCCGGCCGCTTACTGGATCGCCTTCAAGGGCGGGCACCACAAGACCACCTATCTGTTCCTGATGCTGTTGCCGTTCTTCGTGTCCTTCGTGATCCGGTCGCTCGCGTGGCAGTTCATCCTGTCGGATGACGGCATCGTGATCTCGAACCTCGAGCGGTGGCATCTGCTGCCGCAGGGGTTCCACATCCTGTCGACCTCGATCGCGGTGATCGCCGGGATCGCGTACAACTCGCTGCCTTTCATGGTGCTGCCGCTCTACGTTTCGCTCGAGAAGATCGACCGCAACGTGGTCGAGGCGGCCCGTGACCTCTATGCGACCCCTCGTCAGGTCTTCCGCAAGGTCATCCTGCCGCTGTCCATCCCCGGCATCTTCGCCGGGTTCCTCCTGACGTTCATCCCGGCGGTCGGCGACTACGTGAACAACGACATCCTCGGGGGGCCCAACACCACGATGATCGGGAACGTGATCCAACGGGCGTTCCTGAACGACCAGAACTACCCGCTGGCCTCGTCGCTGTCCTTCATCCTGATGGTCGGGCTCCTGATCGGGATCCTGATCTACGCGCGCGTGTTGGGGACCCGCCAGATCGAGGAGTACATCTGATGGCGACCGTCGCGGCCCCGGAGCGGATCGAAGCGCTGGAAGCTCCGGTCCGGCGGACCCCCAAACGGTCCTGGAAGAACCTGATCCTGCCGGCCTACACGAAGCTGATCATCGCCTACCTGCTGGTCCCGATCGCGGTGATGATCCTGTACAGCTTCAACGCGAACACCGCGGCGAACGCGACCGCGCCCAAGGTCTCCTTCCGCTGGCAGGGCTTCACGCTGGACTGGTGGAGGCAGTGGAACGGCGTCCCGGACCTGACCTCGGCGCTCTGGAACTCGCTCCTGATCGCCGTGCTCAGCACGATCGTCGCCACGATCCTCGGCACCATGATCGCGCTCGCGCTGGTCCGCTACCGGTTCCGGGGATCGGGCACCCTCGAGGTCGTGATGTTCCTGAACATCGCCGCGCCCGAGATCGTGCTGGGGGCCGCCCTGCTCTCGTTCTTCGTGCTGATCAACTTCCAGCAGGGCTTGCTCAGCATCTTCGTCGCCCACGTGATGTTCAACATCGCGTTCGTCGCGATCGTGGTCCGTGCTCGATTGTCTGGCTTCAACCGGGAGATCGAGGAGGCGGCGCAAGACCTCTACGCCGATGCCGTCCAGACCTTCATCAAGGTCACGCTCCCGCTCATCTGGCCCGGGATCCTGGCCGGGGCGCTGCTCGCGTTCGCGCTGTCGATCGACGACTTCGTCACGACGAACTTCGTGGCGGGCCAGACCGTCACGTTCCCG